>NZ_JBQCTZ010000001.1:0-75576 GCF_051963715.1 Neisseria sp. P0001.S005
TTTGATTTCAACAGCATTGAAGGCAAGAAAAAAATTGTCGGCAACCTGCCGTACAATATTTCCACGCCGCTTTTGTTTCGATTGAGCGAAGTGGCAGACGATGTGATCGATATGCACTTTATGCTGCAGAAAGAAGTGGTCGAACGCATGGTGGCGCAGCCGAAAACCAACGACTATGGTCGTCTGGGCGTGATGCTACAATATTTCTTCGATATGGAAATGTTGATTGAAGTACCACCCGAGTCCTTTGATCCTGCGCCGAAAGTGGATTCGGCCGTGGTGCGCATGATTCCGGTGAAACACCGTATCGGTAAAGCAGAAAATTTTGAATATTTTGCCAAACTGGTGAAACTGGCTTTCCATCAACGCCGCAAAACCATACGCAATAATTTGAAGGAACTTGCCGGCGATGATGACTTGCAGGCAGTCGGCATCAATCCGCAGGACAGGGCAGAACACGTTGCCGCTGAGAAATATGTGGAATTGAGCAATTATCTGGTTCAAAAGGCCGTCTGAAAGGTTGGGAACTTAATGTTGAAAAAATATGTCTGGTGTGGGCTGGCTGTACTTATTACCGGTACGGCATTTGCATTAGGCACCGGCGGAGAAGAAAACCTGCGGCGCAAAGCAAAAGCCGGCGATGCTGAAGCGCAATATCTGCTGGCCATGCAGTTGGAAATGACAACAGATCCTGTAAACCTCAAAGAAAGCGAGTTTTACTATTGGCTGAAAAAAGCCGCAGAAAACGGCGAGGGAGCGGCGCAAGACTTACTTGATGATATTGAAGCTGAATATGATAAAACAGCTTTAGAAGACGAACTTGCACCTAACGGTTCACAAAAATTGATGAATGAAGTGTTCAAACTGGAAAATCAGAAGCAGAAAAATTATCCGCTGATCAAAGAAAAATTATTTAAAGCGGCAGCTTTGAGCAACTACGCAGCTTTAGCAGATACCGCATGGCTGTTTGGAAATCGGGACAATGCGCAGAAATACGGCGTTCCCTTCCATCCCCTGAAAGCCTGCATCCTGTCGGTATATACCAACAACCGTTATGGCGACTTGAACAAAGATGCATTGGATATATTGTGTCGCGGCATTTATACCAAGGACAACAGTGAGAAAATCGAGCATTACGCCAAACAGATTAAAAACAGGCCGTCCAAAATCTGGTCAATTTTAGAGAATGTCAAATAAACATGATTAAATTCAAAAATGTACACAAACATTTTAAAGATTTACACGTTATCAACGGCGTGAATCTGGAAGTCAAACAAGGCGAAGTGGTCGTTGTATGCGGCCCTTCAGGCAGTGGCAAATCTACGCTGATTCGTACGGTAAACCAACTCGAGCGCATTGAAAGCGGCGAGATTTGGGTGGACGGCATCAATGTTGCCGATCCGAAAACCGATTTGAACAAAGTGCGCGAAGAAGTGGGTTTTGTGTTCCAAGGCTTCAATCTGTATCCGCATTTGACCGTCTTGGAAAATATTATTCTTTCTCCGATGAAAGTGAAAAACCAAAGCCGCGAAGAAGCGGAAAAGAAAGCGATGGAGCTTTTGGAACGTGTCGGCTTGGCACATAAAAAAGACGCACTGCCCGGTCAGCTTTCCGGCGGTCAGCAGCAGCGTGTGGCGATTGCACGAGGTTTGGCGATGGAGCCGCGCGTCATGCTGTTTGACGAGCCGACTTCTGCGCTTGACCCTGAAATGGTCGGCGAAGTATTGAAAGTAATGAAAGACTTGGCGGAAAGCGGCATGACCATGATGTGTGTGACCCATGAAATGGGTTTTGCACGTGAAGTCGCCGACCGTGTGATTTTTGTCGATAAAGGCCAGATTCTGGAAGATGAAACGCCGGAAGAGTTTTTTACCAATCCGAAACACGAGCGTGCCAAACAATTCCTGCAACAGGTGATGACACATTAAACTCGGGCCGTCTGAAATTTCAGACGGCATGATCGGTTTGAATGATTTTGAAAGTTGAAAATAATGTATTTTGTTGACCGTACTGCTGTTGTGCTGAAGCCGACCGCCCGTTTTTTGGAATGGCTGAAATCTGCCGATGAAAATATGCCCGACCTGACCGTCGAGCAACTGCGCACCAACTGCTCCGTATTCCTTGTGCCGCAATTTGACGAACCCGAATCCGTCATTTCTTATTTTGACGAACGCTACCAGCAGATTTTTGAAGCCGAATTGGCAGGCTGGGACATCGATAAAAGCAAATGGCCGCAAGACATGAGTTTGAAGGCTTTTTGGGAATTTTTCGATACCGAAATCCACGATATGGTTTTGGATATGGAAGAGGCGGAATTGAACATTACGCCTGTTTTCGACAATATGATGTAAAGCCGTGCGAAGTTTTCAGACGGCATTAAAGCCCTCGCGTTCTTTGAAAATTCTGATTGTCTTCTTACACCTTTCGGCGTTGGCCTTATGCCTTGCCGAGTTTTACGGCTGGATGATGTGGCTGGGTTTGACGGCATTGGCCGGTAGTTTTACCTATGCTTGGCGCAGCGTTAATTTTCAGACTCGAAATGCGGTCAGAAAAATCATCATCGACCGCCAATACCGTGCGACGGTTTACTTGAATGACGAGGAAGAGGGAAGAAGCACGGTTTTGCAAGACGGCAGTATGTTGACAGTTTATGCTTTGTTTTTGCAATGGAATGTTGATGGAAAAATGGTTAAACACTGCATCTTGCCCGACATGACCGACCGCGATGCCTACCGCCGTCTGAAAGTGTGGGCGCGCTGGTGTCGTGAAAAAGAAGACAAAGCAGAACTTGCGGCAGATATGGATTAAACGGCTGTTTCAGACGGCCTTTTGAAGCGATAAATACAATGAAAACATTACAAGACTGGCTTTCTCATTTGGAGACTGCCCATAGTTCCGGCCTTATCGATATGGGTTTGGAACGCGTGGGAGAAGTGAAAAAACGCATGAATTTGGTGCCGCAATGTCCTGTCGTCGTGGTGGCAGGTACCAATGGCAAGGGTTCGGTATGCGCCTATTTGTCGCATATTTATAAAGAAGCCGGTTTCAAAGTCGGTACGCTGACCAGTCCGCACCTTTTGCGTTACAACGAACGAATCGCCATCAACACTCAGCCGGTTTCAGATGAATTGATTGTTTCCTCATTTGAGCGTATCGAAGCGGCGCGCGGCGAAATTTCGCTAACGTATTTTGAGTTTAATGCTTTGGCGGCTGTCGATATTTTCATGCATGAAAATGTAGACGTAATGATTTTAGAAGTCGGTTTGGGCGGACGATTGGATGCTGTGAACGTATTCGATGGCGACTGCTCGGTTGTTACCAGCGTGGATTTGGATCATCAGGCATTTTTGGGTGATACTGTCGAGCAGGTTGGTTTTGAAAAAGCTGGAGTATTCCGTAGCGGCAAACCAGCCGTGTGTGGTCAGAATCCTGCGCCTGAATCATTGCTCAAACACGCAGAAGAAATTGGCGTAAAACTGTTGATGGTTCAGCGAGATTTTGATTTTGCGTCAATGGAAAGCGTACAGTGGAACTACCGCTTCCATCCGCAATCTTCAGACGGCCAAAGCCGTAACCGCAATTCCTTGCCGTTTCCTGCTTTACGCGGTGCCTATCAGTTGTCTAATGCCGCGTGTGCATTGACGGCGCTGGAATGTTTGAACGAACAATTGCCGGTTGATATCGGCGCGATTAAACGCGGTTTGCTGTTGGTTGAGAATCCTGGACGTTTCCAAGTTTTGCCCGGTCGTCCGCTGGTAGTTTTGGATGTCGGCCACAATCCGCACGCAGCCCGTGCTTTGCGCCGCAGCCTGATTAACCTTGCCTTTGCCCAAAAACGTACCGCCGTATTCAGTATGTTGTCCGATAAAGATATTGATGGCGTGCTGGAAATCGTTAAAGACCAGTTTGACGAGTGGAATATCGCGCCTTTAGATGTGCCGCGCGGCATGACTGTGGAGGCTTTGCAGGCCAAATTGGCTGAACACGGCATCGACAATGTAAATGTTTTTGAAACCGTCGTCGCAGCCTACCGCGCTGCTTTGGCGAAAGCAACCGAAAATGATAGAATCGTTGTTTTCGGCTCATTCCATACTGTTGCCGATGTAATGGCTGTTTTGAAAGAACACTAACGAGGAAATTATCATGTCCGACAATAAACAAAAAGAAACTCCAAACGGATACGATTTAGACGGTTACGAACAACTCAAACGCCGCAACCGCCGCCGCTTGGTTTTGGCCTCCGGCTTGGTGGTGGCTTCAGGTATGCTGTTCGGCCTGGCGCTGACATCGGGTGACGATAAAAATTCACCGTTTAAAGAAGCCCCTGTCGGTCAGAGCCAAGTCAAAACGGCTGACGAGCCGAGCAAGGCCGTTGTTTTAGAGCCGAATAAAGAGGATGTCGCTGCTGCTGAAGAGGCTGCCCGCCATGCGGATGCCGAAGCACCAAATAAACCGCAAAATGCTGGCGACGAAGAAGATAATGCGCCGGTTGAAGTATTGAAGCCAAGCCGTGAATCTGCTCCCGAAGATGTTGGCGAGTCGTTGGTTTTGATCAACGATACTTTGGATGACGGCAATATTAAAGGTTTGGAAGAGTCCGAACGTATTCAACGAGCCGAGGCCGCCAAACGTGAAGCTGCGGAGCGCCGAGCCGAAGAACGCCGCCAACGTCAGGCTGAACAACGTGCTGCTGCGGCCCGTAAAACACAAGCCCAACAGGAAGCTGCTGAGAAAGAAAACGCATTGGCAGCTAAAAAACGCGCACTTCAAGCGCGTGCTGAGAAAGCAGAGCGTGAAGCCGCTGCCGAACGCAATAAATTGGCACAATTGGAAAAAGCAGAGAAAGCCATTGCCGAGCGTAAATCTGCCAAAAACAGCAAAGACAGCGTAAAAGATAAGGCCGAGCCTGCTAAGAAAGCAGAAGCCAAAGTTGAAAAACCAAAAAATGAAAAGGCTAAACCAGAAACGGCCAAAGCAGAAAAAGCCGATAAGGTAAAAACTGCCGAGAAGCCGTCTGAAAAAGCCAAACCTAAAGCTGAAAAAGAAAAAGCAGAAGCCAAACCTGCTAAAAAGGCCGCTATTCAGGCTGGTTATGCTGAAAAAGAACGCGCACAAAGCCTGCAACGTAAAATGAAAGCCGCAGGTATCGATTCGACCATTACTGAAGTCATGACCGATAAAGGTAAGGTGTATCGCGTGAAATCAGCCAGTTATAAAAATGCACGCGATGCAGAGCGCGATTTGAACAAATTGCGTGTACATGGCATTGCCGGGCAGGTGACCAGTGAGTAATCTGCCTGTTGCCGATTTGTTGGCGGCCGCCGTCATCGTCATCTGCATCATTATCTCGTTGACACGGGGTATTATTGCCGAAGCAGGGGCGATGGTGGCGTGGGTAGTATCGTTTATTGCAGCCAGAACGCTCGCCGTGCCGTTTGCCGATGTGGTCTTTAAATCGGTTGAGCCGCATTCTTTGGCGGTTGCCATGGGTTTTGCCGCTGTGTTTTTTCTGGCATGGCTGTTGCAGAAACTGGCACGATCGCTGTTAAGCAGTTTGATGTCTGCCGTTGGTTTGGGAAGCATTAACCGTTTGCTTGGCGGCGTATTCGGTGCAGTGAAAGGTGTGATTTTGGTGACGCTGGCAGTGATGGTTTTTTCACACACTGATTTGCCGAAAACGGAAGAGTGGCAAAGTTCGTACACAATTCCGTATTTTGAATCACTTTCCGATGCTGCGATGCCTTATTTGCCTGGAAAAGATACCGCAATGCCGCATCTTTCGGGTAAAGCAGCTGAAGTTGAAGAATTGGATGATTGAGTTTGACGGATTCAGACGGCCTATGGGTCGTCTGAGTCCGTTTTTATTTGCGTAAATTTAGCATCATATTGTCAACAATTCGAGCAAACTCATCTAAATTATTTTATAATGACAGCTTACCCATTTAATCTTCAAACTCGGAGAAGCACGATATGTGTGGTGTATTAGGTTTGGTTAGTCATGAGCCGGTCAATCAGATGCTGTATGATGGTTTGCAGATGTTGCAACATCGTGGTCAGGACGCAGCAGGTATTGTTACTGCCGAAGGCAATATATTTCATATGCACAAGGGCAAAGGCATGGTGCGCGAAGTGTTCCGTACCCGCAACATGCGCGACTTGGTCGGTAATGCCGGCATTGCACACGTCCGCTATCCGACTGCAGGCAATGCGGGCAGCAGTGCAGAAGCCCAGCCGTTTTATGTCAGCTCCCCATTCGGCATTGTTTTGGCACACAACGGTAATCTGACCAATACAGAAGAGTTGTATGAAAATGTATGCAACAAACACCTGCGCCACGTTAATACCAGCTCCGATTCTGAAGTTCTACTCAATGTATTCGCGCATGAATTACGCCGCGAAGTCTCTAAAAATACAGCCCCTTATCAACTCACCATCGACAATATTTTCAACGCCGTTTCCGAAGTACACCGCATAGTGCGCGGCGCATACGGTGTCGTAGCCATGATTGCCGGATATGGCATGGTTGCCTTCCGCGATCCTCACGGTATCCGTCCGTTGGTATTGGGTTCGCAAACCGATGAATCCGGTAAAAAATCGTATGCCGTTGCCTCTGAATCAGTTGCTTTCAACGCGCTTGCCTATGATTTGGAACGTGATATCCAGCCGGGTGAAGCCGTGTTTGTCAGCTTTGACGGTTCAATCGTGTCGCGTCAATGCAGCGATAAAGTCAAACTCAGCCCTTGTCTCTTTGAATACGTCTATTTCGCGCGTCCCGACTCCGTCATCGACGGTGTATCCATCTATCAGGCCCGTCTGGATATGGGCGTTTCTTTGGCGGAAAAAATCAAACGCGAGTTGCCCGTCGACGATATCGATGTCGTGATGCCTATTCCTGATACCAGCCGACCCAGCGCGATGGAGCTTGCCGTCCATCTCGAAAAACCATATCGCGAAGGTCTGATTAAAAACCGCTATATCGGCCGCACTTTCATCATGCCCGGACAAGCAACGCGTAAAAAATCAGTACGCCAAAAACTCAGTCCGATGGAAACCGAGTTTAACGGCAAAAGCGTTTTGTTGGTGGATGATTCTATCGTGCGCGGTACGACCAGTCGTGAAATCGTTGAAATGGTACGCGCGGCAGGTGCGCGCAAAGTCTACATTGCTTCCGCTGCTCCCGAAGTGCGCTATCCGAATGTGTACGGTATCGATATGCCGACCCGTGAAGAACTGATTGCAAACGGCCGCAGCGCAGCAGAAATCTCGGCCGAGATTGGCGCGGATGGCATCGTCTTCCAAAACTTAGAAGACCTGGAAGCAGTAGTCAAAGCACTCAATCCAAAAATTGAATCCTTTGATTCTTCATGCTTTAATGGTGTCTATCAAACCGGTGATATCGACGAGGCGTATCTGAACCGCCTCTCTACTGAAAAATCAGGTTGTGGCGGCTTGAAAGTTCATCCAAGCAAAATGGAACACAGCATCAGTATCAGCGATAGCGATAGTGATGATGAAGAATAAAGTAAATTGACTTACAATAAAGGCCGTCTGAAAATTAACGTTCAGACGGCCTTTAATTATGTTTTAGACACATCATGAGTACCGAAACCAAAAATTACATCACACCTACCGGTTGGCAGGCACTGAAAGATGAACTTTATCATCTGGTCAACAAAGAACGCCCGGAAATCGTCCAAATCGTTAACTGGGCAGCAAGCAATGGCGACCGCAGCGAAAATGGCGACTATCTTTACGGCAAACGCCGTATGCGCGAAATCGATCGCCGTATCCGCTTCCTAACCAAACGCTTGGAAGCTGCCGTCGTCGTCGATCCTGAAGCGCGTGAAGCGACGGACCAGATTTTTTTCAGTGCCACCGTTGGCTTATTGCGCGGAGATGGTCGTGAACAAACCGTTAAAATCGTCGGCGTAGATGAAATCGATACCGCTAAAAACAAAATCTCATGGATTTCCCCTTTGGCGCGCAGCCTGATTAAAGCACGCGAAGGCGATGAAGTTGTCTTGGATACACCGGAAGGACGTGAGGTTATAGAGATTTTGTCGGTGGAGTATATTAAGATTGACTGATTATGCGTGAATAAAGCGAATGAAACTACAAAAGGCCGTCTGAAAAATATACTTTCAGGCGGCCTTTTATTGATTGTATTTATGTTTTTAAGATTTTCCGGCTTTATCTCCGATTTTGCTTTCTTTACCTTGAATCAGGTTTTGAATATTGCTTTTGTGGCGGTACAACACCAATGCTGCAATGAATACGGTTGCCCATGCCCAAGAGGCGTGCGGCATCATGAAGAAGGCGAAGATGGGTGCGCAGATGGTGGCGACCAGTGCGGCGAGTGAGGAGACTTTGAAACCGAATGCCATGACCAGCCAAATCAAGGCGCAGAGTAGGGCGGTTGCAGGAGAGAGGGCGAGTAAGACGCCCAATGCGGTGGCTACGCCTTTGCCGCCTTTAAAATTGAAAAATATTGGCCACATATGGCCGACCAATGCGGCGATGGCAACCAGTGCTATCGTTGCACCAGACAAATTTAAAGTGTCTTGCAGACAGCGCGCCAAGATGACGGCAATCAAGCCTTTTACTGCATCGCCGAGCAGGGTCAGTGCGGCTGCTTTTTTCTTACCGCTGCGCAAGACGTTGGTGGCACCGGGGTTGCCGGAGCCGTAAGTGCGCGGATCGTCCATGCCGTAATATTTTGATACGATGACGGCAAAAGACAGGGATCCGATAAGATAGGCGGCAATAATGGCGAGTACATTGAACATTTTGGGTGCTTTACTTAAAATGGGAACGGTTATTCTATCAAAAAAACGGACAGGCAAATGGATAAAATCTTTTTGTACGGCATGAAGGCCGATACTTTAATCGGCGTATATGATTGGGAGCGCGAGCGTAAACAGACTTTGATTTTGGATTTGGAAATCAGTGTTCCCGAGCGTACCGGCACGAGCGACGATATCGGCGACACCATTCATTATGGCGAAGTATGCGAAGTTGTACGCCGCAGCCTTGCTGAACAGGATTTTTTACTGCTGGAAACTTTGGCGGAATATATCGCCCAATTGATTTTAAATGATTTTGGTGCGGCCAAAGTGCGTGTCCGTATTGTGAAGCCGGGTATCTTGCCAGATGTTGCGCAGGTCGGTATTGAGATTGAACGTACTCGGGAATAAACCATAAATATATAAATTTTTAGTTTTAAATAAAAAAGAAAACGTCATGATTGAACAAATATTGGGAAGTATGTCGGGTATATTTTGGATTTTTCTGATCATTATTCCTTTGCTTTTATTAAAAGCATTGTTGAAAAATCCTAAAATAAAGGGAAGTATGGGGGAAATAGCAGTTCGTTCTGTAATTGGAAAAAATTTAGATGAGAAAACTTATTCTGAGTTTCACGATTTAATTATTCCATCTCGAGATGGTACGACACAAATTGATCATATTTATGTCTCAATTTTTGGGATATTTGTGATAGAAACTAAAAATTACACAGGTTGGATTTTTGGTAGTGAAAAGCAATCTAAATGGACGCAAATCATCTATAAACAGAAACATTATTTCCAAAACCCGTTGCGTCAGAATTATGCTCATATCAAAGCATTGTCAGAACTATTGCAATTTCCTGAGGAGAAGTTTCATTCAATGGTAGTTTTCTTAGGTGATTGTGAGTTGAAATCGAAAATGCCACCAAATGTTTGCCGTATTAGGCAGGCGGCGGCTTATATTAAGAATTTTCAGACGGCCTTATTGCTTCCTCATGAAGTAGAGGCAATAGTTGCTGTATTGTCTTCAAGTGACTACCAAGCAAATAGTGAAAAGCTGCGAACACATACGGAGCGTTTGCAACAACGACATCAGCGGTAACTATTAGAAAAGGCATCCTCTGAGTTTATTTCTGTAAAATTTCAGACGGCCTTTAATATTTAATAATTTGGACATGAGGTAAAAAATGGATTTGAAAGAAACTAAATTAAGCAGCGAGTCAATCTACGAAGGTTCTTTTGTTACCATCAGCCGCGATCGGGTACGCCTGCCCAACGGCAACGAAAGCCAACGGGTTGTGATCCGTCATCCGGGTGCTGCGTGTGTATTGGCGGAAACGGAAGACGGCAAAGTTGTTTTGGTACGCCAATGGCGTTATGCCGCCGATCAGGCAACGTTGGAATTGCCGGCGGGTAAATTGGATGTGGCGGACGAAGATCCTGCCGAATGCGCTTTGCGCGAGTTGGCAGAAGAAACGCCATATGTCGCCGACAGCGTCAAACTGTTGTACTCCTTTTATACTGCAGTCGGTTTTTGCGATGAAAAAATGTATCTCTACCAAGCGCAAGGTGTGCGTTTGGGCAGCGAGTTAAGCAACGATGAGGATGAAATTACAGAAACCGTCCTGATGAGTAAGGAAGAGGTGCGCAATGCATTGGCAAACGATAAAATCAAAGATGGTAAGACTTTGATTGGTCTGCAGTATTGGTTGACTCAGAATTGATATGTTAAGCAGAAAATCCTTGATGGATTTCTGAATACTTGAGCCTGATATTTAGATAATAAGGTTTCATACAAACAAGGCCGTCTGAAAAAGCTTTCAGACGGCCTTGTTTTATTGTGTAGCCAGATTTTAGCCTAATAAAGCCGGTGCAAACCGTGTAATCGTATCGCGCAAAACGATGAGTTTGCCGTGGAAGAAGTGGGACGAACCGGCAATGGTCACAACAGGTAGGCCTTGTGGTTCTGCCCATGCCAGGGCTTTGTTGATTTCAACGACTTCGTCTTCCGCGCCATGAATCATCAATGTTTTGGCGACATCGGGAACGTTGGATGGTTCCGGGCGATCGGTATAGTGATGGACGGCGGCGCCCATCAGTAACAGTAAATCAGGCGTGCGCGCTTGTGCGGCAAAGGTGGAAACGTAGCCGCCGAATGAGAAACCTGCCAGGACGAATTGCGGCGCGTCAGGATGTTGCGCGCGGGCGTAGTCGATAACGGCAATACAGTCTTGCGTTTCGCCACGGCCGTAGTCGTGTTCACCTTCGCTATTGCCTACGCCGCGCAAATTGGGCAGGTAGCAATGGAAGCCGAGTTGGCTGAGGGCTTTGGCGGCGGTTTGGATGACTTTGTTGGTGTTGGTGCCGCCTTGCAGGGGATTGGGGTGGTTGATGACGGCAACGCCGCGGGTGGATTCTTGTGTGCTTGGCAGATAGATGGTTTCCAGCAAACCGGCCGGACCGGGGATTTGAATGATGTCGGGTTTGAGCATGAGTGTGTCCTTGTTTGTTTTCAGACGGCCTGAAACGGTTTACAGATAAAAATTCTTGCCATTGTTTTGATTGTTGGCTTTCAAATCAGCAAGCATCCGTTTGAAGTCCAAGCCGTATTTCTCGCTTAATTTTTCGGCACGTTTTTTTAAGTTGTCGATATTTTGCTCTTTAGGGCTACTTTGGAATGCCATGACCGCTACGTTGCCGTGGCTCTCGGCAGGCAGCTCGAGTACGCGGCCGTCAAAGACGTTGAGCAGGCGTTCGACAAAGCGTTGATAACGCTGGTCGCCGCTCCACCAGTTGGTGACAAATACACCGTCTGGAGAGAGGGCGTTGCGGCAGTCTTGGAAGAAGGGTTCTTCTACCAAAGCATCGATAATCTGTTCGCCGTCAAAACCATCTACCAAAATTACATCGGTATTGTGGCGGAACACTTTAATATATTCCGCACCATCTGCCTCGATAATTTCAAAATTTTCGCCTTCGTGCGGCAATTCAAACAGGCTGCGCGCCACGGCGATGACTTGAGGATTGATGTCCACAGCGGTTTGCTTGGTGTGGGGCAGATAGCTGTCTATCCAACGGGCAAACGAGCCGCCGCCCAAGCCGATTTGGGTGATGTGTTTGGGCGGAGTTTCTGCAAACAGCAGCCAACCCATCATGGCGCGGCTGTACGACAACACCAGCTCTGACGGATGATCGACATTCATGGAGCTTTGAATGGTGTCGCTGCCCAAGTGCAGGGAACGGATATTGCCTTCTTCAGAAATGCCAACTTCGGGCAGATGGGATTTGGCTGGGCGCAGGCGGCGGTAAGGATGGCGGGGTGGCATGGGTGCAGACGAAAGATGTAAAAGGAGTTATTTTAACAGAAACAATGATGTTTTGCGCTGGGGCGGTTTTCAGACGGCCTTTGAGTATGTTGGATGAAAAGATAAGGCAGGTATTTAATTTTCTTTAGAATCATTGGTTTTTATAATTTCGTGAGTAACTTTGTTTTAAAATGCTTGCCAAGATGGGAACTTATCGGCATAATGCCGACTTCCTTGCCGGTATAGCTCAGTTGGTAGAGCACCTGACTTGTAATCAGGGGGTCCCGAGTTCGACTCTTGGTGCCGGCACCAGTTAAAGACTGATGATGCCGCAAGGCATTTCAGTAAGCCGGTATAGCTCAGTTGGTAGAGCACCTGACTTGTAATCAGGGGGTCCCGAGTTCGACTCTTGGTGCCGGCACCAATTAAAAGCCCGATTGTGAAAGCAGTCGGGCTTTTTGCTTATGCTTTGATATTTTAAAAGCAGACCTTATAATACCGCGTTTCCATTACAACAAAGGGCTGCCCGTCGGGCGGAACACACAAAACACCATGATTACCGTAAACACTTTGCAAAAAATGAAAGCAGAGGGCGAAAAAATCGCCATGCTGACCGCTTATGAATCCAGCTTTGCCGCGCTGATGGACAATGCCGGCGTGGATGTATTGCTGGTAGGCGATTCTTTGGGCATGGCGGTGCAAGGTCGTCAGTCCACTTTGCCGGTGAGCTTGCAGGATATGTGCTACCACACTGAATGTGTGGCTCGCGGTACTAAAAATGCCATGATTGTCAGCGATTTGCCGTTTGGCGTATATCAGCAGAGCAAAGAGCAGGCATTTGCGGCAGCGGCAGAGTTGATGGCGGCCGGCGCGCATATGGTCAAGCTTGAAGGTGGTGTCTGGATGGCGGAGACCACTGAATTTCTGCAAATGCGCGGTATCCCTGTTTGCGCCCACATCGGCCTGACCCCGCAATCCGTGTTTGCATTCGGTGGCTATAAAGTTCAAGGCCGCGGCGACAAGGCAGAAGCGTTGCTCAACGATGCCAAAGCGCATGATGTGGCAGGTGCGGCAATCGTATTGATGGAATGCGTTCCTGCAGAGTTGGCGAAAAAAGTGACCGAGACAGTTTCTTGCCCAACCATCGGTATTGGAGCAGGCGTGGATTGCGACGGTCAGGTTTTGGTGATGCATGATATGCTCGGCATTTTCCCCGGTAAAACCGCCAAATTCGTGAAGAACTTTATGCAGGGCAAAGACAGCGTTCAAGCCGCGGTCAAAGCTTATGTGGACGAAGTCAAAGCAAAAACGTTCCCATCTGTCGAACATACGTTTGCCGGATAAAATAAAAACCAGGCCGTCTGAAACTTATTCCAGACGGTCTTTTTGATGAATAAAAGCGTATAATCGGCCCGTGATTTCCGTTGGTGAAACGGCGGAAAATATAAAGGATTTTTCAAACCATGCAAATCATTCATACGATTAAAGAATTGCGCGAGTGGCGCAAAACCGCCGGAAAAGTGGCATTTGTGCCGACTATGGGCAATCTGCACGAAGGCCATCTTGCGCTGGTGCGCGAAGCGAAAAAACGTGCCGATAACGTTGTGGTCAGTATTTTTGTCAACCGCCTGCAATTCGGACAAGGCGAAGATTTCGATAAATATCCGCGCACTTTGCAACAAGATGCCGACAAATTGGCAGGCGAGGGCGTTGCCGTCGTGTTCGCGCCTGATGAAAAAGAGCTGTATCCGAATGTGGAACAGCGTTTCAATGTCGAGCCTCCGCACTTGCAAAACGAATTGTGCGGCAAATTCCGTCCGGGCCATTTCCGCGGCGTGGCGACTGTTGTGACCAAGTTGTTCAACATTGTTCAACCTGATACCGCCTGCTTCGGCAAAAAAGACTATCAGCAGCTGGCGATTATCAAAGGCTTTGTTGAAGATTTGAACTTCAATATCGACATTGTTCCTGTCGACACCGGCCGCGCTTCAGACGGCCTGGCACTTTCCAGCCGCAACCAATATTTGAGCGAAGCAGAACGCGCAGAAGCGCCGCGCCTCTATCAAGAGTTGCAAAATATTGCCGCTGCCCTGAAAAACGGCAATCTGGATTACGCCCAGCTTGAAGCCGAATGTATCCGCCATTTGACCGATGCCGGCTGGGTGGTTGATTACGTTGAAATCCGCCATGCACACAGCTTGGCAGTGGCTCATGTTGGCGATAAAGAATTGGTGGTGCTTGCCGCCGCCCGTCTGGGTACAACGCGACTGATTGATAATTTGGAAGTGGCTTTGGCTTAAACCCAAGCTGCTGTTAAAGGCCGTCTGAAACCTGTTTTTCAGACGGCCTTTTGTTACAATAACGCTTTTGCGTTCCTAAGGCTTTTCCATGTCCAAACCCACCGTTTCCCCGATGATGCAGCAGTATCTAGCCATCAAATCGCAACACGCCGACAAGCTGGTGTTTTACCGTATGGGCGACTTTTACGAGTTGTTTCTGGATGATGCGGTGGAGGCGGCAAAGCTGCTGGACATCACCCTGACCACGCGCGGGCAGATGGACGGCGTACCGATTAAGATGGCGGGCGTGCCGTTTCACGCGGCGGAGCAGTATTTGGCGCGGCTGGTGAAGATGGGCAAAAGCGTGGCAGTGTGTGAGCAGATGGGCGAAGTCGGCGCGGGCAAAGGGCCGGTGGAGCGCAAAGTCGTGCGCATCGTAACGCCTGGCACGCTGACCGACGCGGCGTTTCTGGAAGACAAGGAAACCAACCGCATCGTGGCGGTGAACGCGGATAAAAAACACATCGCCATCGCGTGGGCTTCTTTGCAAAGCGGCGAATTCAAAACCAAGCTGACGACGGCGGACAAACTCGCCGACGAGCTGGCGCGTTTGCAGGCGGCGGAAATCCTGTTGCCCGAAGGCAAAAGCCTGCCTGATGGTTTTCAGACGACCTCCGCCAACATTACGCGCCTGAACTCATGGCAGTTTGCCGCCGATGCGGGCGCGAAATTGTTGACCGAATACTTCGGCTGCCAAGACCTGCACGGCTTCGGTTTGGACGGCAAGGAACACGAAGCCGCCGTCGGCGCGGCGGGCGCACTGTTGAACTACATCCGCCTGACGCAAAACCTGATGCCGCAACACTTGGACGGCATTTCGCTCGAAACCGACAGCCAATATATCGGCATGGACGCCGCCACGCGCCGCAATCTCGAAATCACGCAAACCCTCTCCGGCAAAAAATCGCCAACCCTGTTTTCCATACTCGACAGCTGCGCCACCCACATGGGCAGCCGCCTCTTGGCACTCTGGCTGCACCACCCCTTACGCAGCCGCGCCCACATCCGCGCCCGCCAAGAAGCCGTTGCCGCGCTGGGTTCGCAATACGAAGCCCTGCAAGGTCGTCTGAAAAACATCGCGGACATCGAACGCATCGCCGCCCGCATCGCCGTCGGCAACGCCCGCCCGCGCGACCTCGCAGCCCTGCGCGACAGCCTGTTTGCCCTGTCTGAAATCGAATTGTCCGCCGAGGGCAGTAGTCTCTTAGAAACCCTCAAAGCCGTTTTCCCCGAAACCCTGCCCGTCGCCGAAACCCTCAAAGCCGCTGTAATGCCCGAACCCGCCGTCTGGCTCAAAGACGGCGGCGTCATCAACCAAGGTTATTGCGCGGAACTTGACGAGTTGCGCCACATCCAAAACCACGGCGACGAATTCCTGCTCGACCTCGAAGCGCGCGAACGCGAACGCACCGGCCTTTCCACCCTCAAAGTCGAGTTCAACCGCGTCCACGGCTTCTACATCGAGCTATCCAAAGTCCAGGCCGAACAAGCCCCCGCCGACTACCAACGCCGCCAGACCCTGAAAAACGCCGAACGCTTCATCACCCCCGAACTCAAAACCTTCGAAGACAAAGTCCTGACCGCGCAAGAGCAGGCATTGGCATTGGAAAAACGCCTGTTTGAAGCCCTCCTCAAAGACATTCAGACGACCCTTCCCCAGCTTCAAAAAGCCGCCAAAGCCGCTGCCGCCCTCGACGTACTCTCCACCTTCGCCGCCACCGCCGCCGAACGCGGCTTCGTCTGCCCCGAGTTCGCCGACTACCCCGTCATCCATATCGAAAACGGCCGCCATCCCGTCGTCGAGCAACAAGTGCGCCACTTCACCGCCAACCACACCCGCCTCGACCACAAACACCGCCTCATGCTCCTGACCGGCCCCAACATGGGCGGCAAATCCACCTACATGCGCCAAGTCGCCCACATCGTCCTCATGGCGCACACCGGCAGCTTCGTCCCCGCCGATGCCGCCCAAATCGGACCCATCGACCAAATCTTCACCCGCATCGGCGCCTCCGACGACCTCGCCTCCAACCGCTCCACCTTCATGGTCGAAATGAGCGAAACCGCCTACATCCTCCACCACGCCACCGACCAATCCCTCGTCCTCATGGACGAAGTCGGACGCGGTACTTCGACTTTTGACGGCCTCGCCCTCGCGCACGCCATCGCCGAACACCTGCTGCAAAAAAACAAATCCTTCAGCCTCTTCGCCACCCACTATTTCGAGCTGACCAAACTGCCCGAAGCCCACGCAACGGCAGTCAATATGCACCTTTCCGCGCTCGAACAAGGACAAGACATCGTCTTCCTCCACCACATCGAACCCGGCCCCGCCAGCAAAAGCTACGGCATCGCCGTCGCCAAACTCGCAGGTCTGCCCAACCGCGCTTTGAAAGCGGCTCAAAAGCATTTAAACGATTTGGAAAACCAAGCCGCCGCCAACCGTCCGCAGTTGGATATTTTCAGTGCCATGTCGTCTGAAAATGGGGCTGAAGAGGAAGGGAAAGAACAAGAAGTTGAGCCTGTTGATAATTTGCAGAACAATGAATTGGCTGAAGCGTTGGCGCAAATTCAGCCCGACAACCTCACGCCGCGCGAAGCCTTGGATGCCTTGTATCGCTTGAAAGATATCTGCAATAAGGCGTCGTAAATAACTCAAAGGCCGTCTGAAACAGGGGAATATATTAATGAGTTTTACTGACATTACCGTGGTTGGTATTACCGGCGCAGATTCTTATACCGGGGGCACGATGTATGCCATTATCCGTAGCTGTGCCGAATTGCCCGGCAGCCGTGGATTGCTGATCAGCCCGAGCTGTCCGCAAGGTTTGCCGGAAAATATCCGACATCAGCCTTGCCGGAAATTCGGTTATCTGGAATACAATCTGTTTGTTTTGTACCAACTGATGTATTACATCGATACTGATTATTGTTTGATTGTTCAAAATGACGGTTGGGTGTTGAACGGTCAAAACTGGCAGGATGCCTATCGGGAATATGACTATATCGGCGCACCTTTGCCGATTTTGTTGGAAACCGAAGCCGACGGGCAGTTTTTCCTGAAGGGGACCGACCAATATTTGGCCAAACAGCATCTGATTCAGACTTCCCCGAATTTGGACGAGCCGCAGAACGGCGGTTTCAGCCTGCGCAGCAAGCGGCTTTTAACCATGCCGCGGCAACTGGGCTTAAATGTAGAAATCCGGCCGCCTTTGCCGCCGAAAGACGGAAAAATTGCCGGTATGGAATGGCTGGTGCGGCTGCACCACGAGGATATGTTTTTGACGGCGCAACACCGTTATAGATTGCAGGACTTGGGTTTGAAATTTGCGCCTCCGAATATTGCTACGCAATTTTCTTTAGAAGTACCGTTTATCAATCAAATGAGGAATGTCCCTTTAGAGCGTGTCTTTGGGGCGCACTGGATGGGAAATGTGGTCTTGACCGGCTGCAATCGTGTCCGGTTTGCCCAATTGAATGAGGATAGATTGGAAACATACTCCCGTTTTTTTAGAAATTTGGGTTATGAATGGGAATAAATTAAGGCCGTCTGAAAGTTCAGACGGCCTTTTGTTAATGGCTGTTAGTGTTGATGATGGAGGGCATGGCGTGCAGCCGCGCGTTTGGTACCGACAGGTACGATCAGCGTTGCGTAAGCGTTGTCTTGTTGACATACGCTTTTATCGCTGTAATCGGTCTCGTTTACCACTTTGATTTTCCACAAACCATCAATCAACATAATCACATTGACCACGCCGTTTTTATCGGTTTTGCCGGAGAAGCCTTGAGGCTCGCGGTGGTCGTGGGTCGATTCCAAGTCCATTTCGGCCAAAGTGTCCGAGCTGGCGGTAACGGTGGCTTTAACCAAAGGCTCGCCTTTGTACAGGACTTTGACCGGCAAAATACCGCCCGCTTTGACTTCGTTCGGATTTTTCAGCGGAACCAGTTCCAGCTCTTGGCCGATAGGGCGGGTCAATACAGCTTCATCAACTGCGCCATTGCCCACTTGGACAAAGCTTTTGCCGAACATTTGCG
This sequence comes from Neisseria sp. P0001.S005, assembly GCF_051963715.1. Classification (NCBI taxonomy): domain Bacteria; kingdom Pseudomonadati; phylum Pseudomonadota; class Betaproteobacteria; order Neisseriales; family Neisseriaceae; genus Neisseria; species Neisseria sp. P0001.S005. Next base: position 18,466 of record NZ_JBQCTZ010000001.1, read on the forward strand.
CCTGTTCGCAATAGGTGGCGCCGGCCAGCTGTTTCAAGTTTTGCTGTTTCCAGCCGTCTTGGTTTTTCGACCAGAAAGTCGGTTTGTAGGTTGCGCTGACCCAGTAAGAACCTTCAGGCAAAGCGGCTTTGGAAACGTATTGATAGTTTTCGCCTTTATTTACCAAATCAACGGTTTTCTTTGAGCTGCCGGTCAATTGCAGTGGTTTGAAAATATGCACGCGGTCATCGGCGATTTTTTCGACATTGGGGAAGTCATGGCTGTAACCCAAATCCGCATGCAGGATTTGGCCGGCAGGTTGATGTGTCGGTGCGGCCACCCAAACATCGTGCGCCTGCGCCACTGCGCCTAATCCCAGCAATCCTAAAAGCATCCATTGTTTCATAGTTTCTACACTCCATTTTGTTGTTGAATGAAAGGCCTTGTATTTTGGCGAGTAGAAACATTACTCTTATTTGCATTTTTTGTAAATAAAAAGGATTAGATTTTTTAATTATAAATAATTATTTATATTGGATTTTCAGACGGCCTGACGTATTGGGTCATGCTGTTTGCAACGTATGTTTATCTTGTATAAATAGCTGCTTTAATCTTTATCTGATTGATGTATATATAATTTATCGTAATGCTTATCTGTGTGGGCATTTTTTCCCGACTTCCGCACGGATTGTATATAACCAAAACTGATAAACGCGAAAGCAAACATTATTTCCAGTTTGCATCCAATCCCGATAAAGTGCTCCCATATTTTCAACAGGAGTCGACCATGAATATCCGTACGCTTTCTTTTGCCGCTTTGACCGCCGCACTGGCTTTGAGCGCGTGCTCGCCAAAAGCCGAACAATCCGCCGACAATGCTTCTCAAGCTGCCGGAGGTAAGGGAGGAGAAGTCAAATTGCTGAACGTCTCCTACGATGTCGCCCGCGATTTTTATAAAGAATACAATCCTTTATTTGTCAAAGAGTTTGCCGCAAAAAACGGCGGACAGTTGGTTGAAGTCCAACAGTCGCACGGCGGCTCCAGCAAGCAGGCTCTGGCTGTCGCTAATGGTTTGGCTGCCGATGTGGTGACCATGAACCAGACTTCCGATATCGAGCTTTTGGTGAAAAAAGGTTTGGTCAAAGCCGATTGGAACACGCGCCTGCCGGACAATGCCGTGCCGTATACCAGCAACGTCGTTTTCTTGGTACGCAAAGGTAATCCGAAACACATCCAAGACTGGGGCGATTTGGCCAAAGACGGCGTGCAAATCGTTTTGGCCAACCCGAAAACCACCGGCAACGGCCGCTACGCCTTTTTGGGTGCGTACGGTTATGGTTTGAAAGTGAATAACGGCGATGAAGGCAAAACCAAAGATTTTGTGGCTGCATTGCTGAAAAACACACCTGTGTTTGAAAACGGCGGCCGCGCGGCGACGACGACCTTCAGTCAACGCAATATCGGCGATGTCTTGGTTACCTTTGAAAATGAGGCCAACTACGTCAGCAAAAAGCTGACCCAAGACCAGTTTGAAATTGTCTACCCAAGCTACACCATTCTTTCCGAAGCGCCGGTTGCCGTCGTGGACAGCGTAGTCGATAAAAAAGGAACACGCGCCGCTGCCGAAGCCTATCTGCAAAACCTCTGGAGCGAACAGGCCCAAGAGTTGGCCGCCAATCTTTATCTGCGTCCGCGCAATGCCGAAGTATTGGCGAAACACAAAGCCGATTTCCCTGAAATTGAGACATTTAATCCGAATGAGAAATTTGGATCGTGGGAAGAAATCATGAAAAAATTCTTTGCCGACGGCGGATTATTTGACCAGCTTTCCAGTAAAAAATAAGGCTTAAACATAGAGGCCGTCTGAAACTTCAGACGGCCTTTTGTTACAATAAGCCTTTTTCTTATCCACCTTTTCCCATGTCCCAACGCAAAATCATCCATATCGATATGGACGCATTCTACGCTTCGGTAGAACTGCGCGAGCAGCCGCACCTGAAAGGGCTGCCCGTCGTTGTGGCGTGGGACGGTACGCGGTCGGTCATTTGTGCCGCTTCTTATGAAGCACGCAAATTCGGTTTGCACTCGGCCATGTCGGTGGCGACGGCGAAAAGGCTGTGTCCTCAGGCGGTGTTTGTGCCGCCGCATTTTGATTTGTACCGCCAAGTTTCGGCGCAGATTCATGCCGTGTTTCGGCGTTATACCGATTTGATCGAACCTTTGTCTTTGGATGAAGCCTATTTGGATGTTACCCGAAATTTTGAAAATATCCCGTACGCCAGCGAGGTAGCCAAACGCATTCGTGCCGAGATTTTTGAAGAAACCGGTTTGACAGCCTCCGCAGGCATCGCGCCCAATAAGTTTTTGGCAAAAATCGCGTCCGACTGGCGCAAGCCGAACGGGCAGTTTGTGCTGCCGCCGCAAAAAATCATGGTGTTTTTGGAGAGCCTGCCGTTGGGTAAGATTCCCGGTGTCGGCAAAGTCACGCTGAAAAAGATGAATACCCTCGGTATGCAGACCGCCGGCGATTTACGCCGTTTTGAGCGCGGCGAACTTTTAAACCATTTCGGCCGTTACGGCTACCGCCTTTACGATTTGGCACGCGGTATCGACGAGCGGCCGGTCAAAGCCGAACGCGAACGCCTGCAAATCTCAACCGAAATCACCTTGCCCGAAGATTTGTCTTTGGCGCAGGCTTCAAGCCATTTGCCGCATCTTGCCGAAGACCTCTGGCGGCAGATCGAACGCAAAAACGTCGAAGCCAAAGGCGTTACCCTCAAACTCAAAACCCACGATTTCCGCATTATCACGCGTTCGTTGACGTATTCTTCCGTCCTTCCCGACAGCGCCTCGCTGCTTCAGGCGGTGCATACTTTGCTGCAACGCATACCGCCGCAACGCGAAGACGCCTTCCGCCTGATCGGTATCGGAGTGAGTCATTTGTTGCCGAAAAACCAGCAGCAGACGCTTTGGTTATAAAGAAATAGAAAAGCATGTTTTCCGTTTGAAGATAGGGCGCAGGACAATATTGTTCCATAACCATATCGGCAGCCGTTTAAACAGGCCGTCTGAAAACGTTTCAGACGGCCTTTTTGACGGTTTAACAAAATGATTTATCAAGAATTTGTTTTTCGTTCAACGAAAGTGGAAAGCAGGGCGGTATCGATGTCCCATTTCCAAATGCCTCGTTCCGAGCTGTCCATGCCGCGTAGGAAGAGGTAGCGGATGGCGATTTTGGTCAACGGCTTGCCGCGCAGGGCATAGTAGCGCGCAATGGCAACGGCGTAGATCAGGGCTTGCAGGTAGTAGTGATGATGCGCCACGGCTTCGTTCATCGCTTGTTGCGTGTACGCGCTTGTATCGTTGCCCAAATGGTTGGATTTGTAGTCGATTAAAACGACATTGCCGTCTGAATCTTGACAAACCATATCGATAAAGCCGTTTAAATAGCCTTGCAAATCATGGAAATCAAGCAGTTGCGCGGCTTGGACGCATTCGGTCGGCAGGTTTGCTTCGCTTGAGGCAAACCAACGGCGCAAGTTGTCCAGTTTGAAATCGTCCATGTACAGGGTAAACCCCATTTCGGGCAGGCGTCGGGTTGGCGGAATCTGCGACAGGCTCTCGCCGATTAAAGGCGTAAGGCGGCAGGTGTCGAGCATGGCGCTTACCGTCGGCAGCCATTTTTCTTCAAAGCTGTGGCGTTGCAAAACTTCGGCAATCATTTCGGATTGGCTCTCGGCAGAGGCGGCGAAGTCGAGTTTTTCCAACATTTCATGCAAACATACACCGGCATTGGTGCCGCGGGGAAAATGGTGGATGTCGAGGCCGTCTGAAAGCGGGGACGGCAGGTTTTCAAACGGCATGGCACGGTCTGCGCTTTCTGCCGGATCGATGGCAGGTTGCAAAGGCTCGTGTTGTTCGTCGGTTGACTTGGTGTGCCTGCTCAAACCGGTAAAGCTGGTGTGGCGGATAAAGTCAAAATCGCGGCGTTTAATGCTATGAGCGCTAAAAGCTTGGTCTTGCTGACGGCTGTATTGGTAGACGGTTTCCAGCGGGGCTTCTTCCGTGAAGGAAAACTCCGTATTTTCAGGTGCGTTTGTGATAAAGCGTTGCCAGTTGAGCTTGAGCATTTCCACAACATCTGTCGTGCTTTTATAGCTTTGGCTGACACTTTCGCGGTCGGCATCCGGCAAACCTTCGAGCAGATAGGCAAAAGGATTGTTTGGCGTACAGTTTTTGTTGGCGGCGGCGTAGATGTTGAGCTGTTCTTCGGCGCGGGTAAGGGCGACATAGAGCAGGCGTAAATCTTCTGCCGTCTTTTCATCGGTAAGGTGGCTTAGTTCTGCTTCCGAGGTTTGCGATGTTGCCAGCAGCTCAGTTTCATGGTTTTCGGTATGCAGGATTTTCCAGTTTTCTTTGGAATTGTCTTTGGTATCCCATGCGAAGGGGCAGTACACCAAAGGATATTGCAAACCTTTCGACGCGTGCATGGTAACGATTTTGACCAGTTTTTCGTCGCTTTCAAGACGGATGGTTTGTGCGTCTGACGGGAAATGGCCGCTGCGCGCACGGCTGATTTGTTCGTTCAGCCATTTATGTAGGGCGGCAGGGTTACGGCTTTGGCTGTCTTCTTCGGCCAAAAGCTCCAGAATTTGGTAGTAGTTGGTCAGGCTACGCTCGTTGCCACCTTTGAGCAGGCGTGTTTCGATATCATGTAGGGCGGCAAACTGCTGCACGGCGGCAAAAATGCCGCCTTTCCGCCATTTTTCCATGGCTTCGGCAGACGACTCCAGCCATTTCAGCAGCTGGTGTTCGTTGTGGTTGAGTTCGTAAATTTCTTTAGCGGTATAGCCGAACAAAACGCCGGTCAAGACAAAGCGCAGCCAGTCGGTTTGCCTTGGGTTGAGCCAAAAGCCGATCAGCGCGGACAGCGAGTCGGCCTCGGCAGAATCGAAAACGGACTGGCGCGACAGCAACACGCTTTGGATACGGCGCTGTTTCAGTTTTCCGGCAATCATCGCCGCTTCGTTGTTGGTGCGCACCAAGACGGCAATATCGCCGGATTCCAGCGCGCGGCCTTTGAAGTTCAGACGGCCTTCGGCTGCTTCATTGAGCGCAAAGGCAATTTCATCGGCGCAATATTCGGCGGCACGGCCACGCAAAATATCTTTACCGGTTTGGTCGTCCGTATTGAGCCAGCGCACTTGGATGGCGGGGCGGTGTGGCGACAGCCGGCTTTCGGCACGGCTGGCGGAGACATCGCTGTAATCGATGTTTTCCAACACAAAGGGATGTTTTTTTTGTTTGAACAAGGCACTGATGCCGTTAATCAGCTTGGCATGGCTGCGGTAGTTGACGGCGAGGGTGTAATGCCTGTCCGCATCTTGCGCGGCTTGCAGATAGGCGTAAATGTCCGCACCGCGAAAGCTGTAAATAGCCTGCTTGGGGTCGCCAACGAGAAACAGCGGGCAGCCTTGTTCGATAAAAATTTGGCGGAAAATTTCGTATTGCAACGGGTCGGTATCTTGGAATTCGTCAATCAGCGCGATTTCCCAGTTTGCCGCCGCCGCTTTTGCCAATGCGTTGCCGTGTTCATTGGTAGTCAATGCCTGATGGACATCCAGCAGCAAATCGTCAAACACGCGCTCGCGGCGTGATTTTTTTTGTTCGGCAATAGATTGGTTGATGTAGGAAAGGAGGTCAAGTTGCAGGCAGATGAAGACCGCTTCTTCCGCGCTTTCCATTGCCTGCAAATCACGGCCCAGATTGGCTAAGACTTGCAGCTGAATAATTTCCGGCGCATCGGCATCGGCTTTATATTCTTTTTTCAGTTTGCTGTTGAGTGTATCGATACTGAAATGGTTTAGTTTTCCTAGCGTTTGTTTGCTCAGGCGGGGTAGGCGGCTGGATTCGGCGTTTGTTTTTAAATCGGTAAAAACATTTTCAAAGGTATTTCTTTTGTAGGTCTGGCCATTAAGTTTGGGAAAGATTGCCCAAAACGCTTTTTCCAAGTCTTCCAACTGGCCGCAAACTTTTTGCCATGTTTCTTGAAGGTTGGCTTGGGCTTCTTTCAAACTGCCTTCAGGCCGTCTGAATTTCAGATAGGGGCGGCCGGTATAGCTTTTGATTTCGGCAAGCATTTCTTCAGGCGTGCATTTCCGGTCAAAAACCAATTGTGCCAATGTGGCATTGGTTGCCACTTTCTGCCGCCAAAAATCCTGCGCAGGAATCAGCAGCCTCTCGCGCGAGTCATCCGACAGCTCGACATCCAAAGGTGCGCCGCACAAAAACGCGTAATCGCGCAAGACGCGCTGACAGAAGCCGTGGATGGTGTAAATCGATGCGTTGTCAAACTGGCTCAGCGCGGCTTTGAGGCGGAGAATCAGGCGATGGCAGCTTTCCTGTCCGTCTTGCTCACCTAAAGCCAAAGGAATCAAACGATTGAGAAAGTCATCGGGAGATTTTTTCTCTTTTTCGTAATATGTGTTCAGGCCGTCTGAAATATGTTCCGGCTCGCCGCCCAAGGTTTGAATTTCGTTCAAAACCTGCAACACTTCGTCCAAACGCGCGCGCAAACGGGTTTTCAGTTCTGCCGTCGCCGCTTTAGTAAAGGTAACGACCAAAATTTTCTCGATGTCTTTTTTTTCTAAAACAATCAGTCGGGTAAAGAGTGCGGCAATGCCGTAGGTTTTACCCGTACCGGCAGAAGCTTCGATGAGGTTGGTGCCGTCGATGGAAAGTGTGAGCGCGTCAAAAGGAAGGGCGGAAGACATGGTTGGAACGGAATAATATTAGCGAGGCATTATCATAACAGAGATAGTGTGTTGTTTTGCATTGATGATAGAAATGCCGTCTGAAAACTTTCTGTTTTCAGACGGCATGTCTTAAGGGCTATTAAATGACTTCAATAGCGCATCTTAGTAGCGCAAACGGCGTTTGGCGTAGCTTGGTTGGCGAGGACGATAGGTATAACGGTTCGCCGCAGGAGCTTTACTGTCGTCATAGTAGTACGCAACATTATTACCGTTAATGGTCGTATTGTTGACGCTCAAACCGGTTGGAGAGCCGGTAGTAATAACAACATTGTCGTTTTGGATGGTGTTTGCCGTATTGGTTACGTTGGCTTCGTTTTTACCTTTGGCGTTGATGCCGCCGTCAGGTTTGCCTGAAGCGTAGCTGCCGTTGACATTGACGGTCAGGTTTTTTTCGTTAACGCTGCTGATTGCGCCGGAAGTATTGACTTTGTTGCCTTCTACTTCAACGGAGTTGTTGGATACCAGGTTGGTACCGTGCAGGTTGACGTCACCGTTGTTGGCATTGATTTTAATGTCATTGCCAGCCGCTACATTCGCGCCTGTGGCGGTAGAAGAAGCGTTATCGGTTTTGTTGACGCCGACAGAGCCATTGACGTGAGGAACGGCAACACCGGTTTCAACATTGATTGTCGTACCAGCGCCGATACCGACATTAACGGCTGTACCTTGGTTGGAGGCAGTATTGGCTGACTCGGTGAAGGTTACGCCGTTGCCTGCGGTAATGTTGACGTTGTTGTTGGCAGTAATGTTGGATGCGATTTCAGCAGAGTCTTTGGCGTTGATGACAACATTGGTCGCATTCATATCGCCTTTGACGGCGGTAGATTCTTTTTTGTTTTCATCAGCGTAGTTGACGTTCAGGTTGGCATTTACATCAACGTTTGAACCGTCTTTGGTGTATCGATGAGTTTGATACCGGCTTTGGCAGTCACGCTGCCGTTTTCTTTATTGGTTTCGGTGTCAGAGTAGCCTTTAATGGAATACTCGTTGACCTGTTTGTTTTCTACTGCTTTGCCGCTTGTCGACAGAACTTATAAATCAGGTGGTCGTCGTAGCTCGAATTGCAGTTGATGGTGCTGCTCACAGTAAAGGTTTGGCTGTCTGCAAAACACTCCCAGCCGGGCAGGTGCAGTTCGGCCACGAGGTCGAGATAGGCGGGCAGTTCGCTGCGGGTGTTCCCGCACCTGCCGCGTCGCCGTCTCATCTTTCTTATTCCCCGCCTGCGTGGCGGGATTTTTCATGCCTGCCTTTTTAGGACGGACACGATGGTGGCAAGGTCATTGGGCGACCAGCGCCAGCAGTCGGGCAGCCCCAATGCGGCGGCGTACCACTCGGAGCAAAACCACTTGTCGCCGCGTTGGCGGGTTTTGAATACCACGCCGACGGCACCGAACTAGTCGTAGGGCTGGCTGACGGTATTGCGGTATAGGCGGTCGAGCTGGCCGTGCTCATTGATGCTGTCGGGCAACGTGATTAGATCCCACTTATCAGCGGGCAGCAGCATCGTTTTGGCGCGCACGCCGCCGTCGCGCACGGAAGATGAAATACAGTCGTACCCGCCGCCTTCGACTAGGCCGTAGGCTGTATTGGTCACGAGTGAGAATGCGGGTCAGCCAGTCGGTGGCTCGAGCACACCATACGCGCCAGCCGGAGCCGCCCCGATGGCCTTTATAGAGAGCTAGGTAGTATCGTGGTTTCATGATTACGCCTCCTCCAGCTCGGCGGCGGGCTGCTCGTAGTTAGCTGTCCAGCCGTCCGAATAATCGTATTCCAGCAGATTTTCGGCCTTTAACATGGCGGCTTTATGGCGTTCGGCGTTGGCAAAGTCGGCTTGCTCATCCAATACCATCTGCGTAGTCATCTCATCCAGTAGCTCGCGGGTCATGAGGACGAAATCGTTTTCCATCGTTTTCCAGCGTAACCCCACCGGCAACTCTTTCATGGTGCGCAGTAGGATGTATTGGGTGCAGCTCTCATCGTTGGTGTGAAACCACTTACCCACGCTTTTGACAAATACCCCAGGAATCATACGGCAGCTTGTATATGTTTACACGCTGGATGTTTTATCAAAGACGTGGCTATATTTGGCAGCGAGCGAATCATCACGCCCTAATCTGTAACGCCCTAGAACGTGTTTTCAACGGCGAAACAAAACGCTTGATTATTAATATTCCGCCGCGATACTCGAAAACGGAAATCGCGGTCGTGAACTTCATCGCGTGGGCGATGGGGTGCGTGCCGGATTGTGAATTTATTCATGCGAGCTATTCGGCTACGTTGGCGGTCAATAACTCCGTACAGATTCGGAATTTAGTGCAACACGAAGAGTATCGGGCAATTTTCCCTGATTTAGCACTTGCAAGCGAGAGTAGTCATCACTGGAAAACAACTGCCGGCGGCGTGATGTACGCAACAGGTACGGGGGGCACGATTACCGGCTTTGGCGCGGGCAAACACCGCGAGGGGTTCGGCGGCGCAATCATACTGGACGATTTGCACAAGGCAGACGAAGCACGAAGCGAGGTCAGACGGCAGAATGTTATCGACTGGTTTCAAAATACGCTGGAATCACGGAAGAACAGCCCCGATACACCGATTGTCGTGATTATGCAAAGGTTGCATGAAAACGATATTGCAGGATGGCTGCTTGACGGCGGCAACGGCGAAGAATGGGAACATTTGTGCTTACCAGCGATTCAAGATGACGGCACGGCGTTATGGCCTGAAAAGCACGATATTGAAACACTGCGCCGAATGGAACAAGCCGCGCCGTATGTGTTTGCCGGGCAGTATTTGCAAAAACCTGCACCGCCTGATGGCGGTACGCTCAAGCCTGATAATCTGCGATTTGTTAAGGCATTGCCTGCCGGTAATATCAGATGGGTGCGCGGATGGGACTTAGCCTCAACCGCAAACGACGGCGACTATACAGCAGGCGGCAGGCTTGGCGTAACAGAAGATGGGCGGTATATCATCGCCAACGTCGTGCGCGGTCAGTATGGCGCGGATGAACGGGATAGGATTTTGAAAAACACGGCGCAAAAAGACGGCGTGAAAACAAAAATATCCATTCCGCAAGACCCTGGTCAGGCTGGTAAATCGCAAACACTATATCTGACCCGTCAATTGGCGGGTTTTTCTGTATCTGCCAGTCCTGAATCGGGCGACAAGGTAACACGCGCCGAGCCGTTCGCGGCACAGGTCAACATCGGTAATGTGATGGTGCTGGATGACGGCACATGGGATACAGATGCGCTGATTTCAGAAATGCGGATGTTCCCAAACGGTCAGCACGATGACCAAATCGACTGTTTGAGCCGTGCATTTAGTGAGCTATTGGACACCCGAACGGGCATGATTGATTACCTGCGTTCGCAGGTTGAGGCAAACAAATGAGTAAAAAGACACCATTATCGCAAGGCTTTGTTGCCCGCGTTGCCGCTGGTGTCCGTTACGCCTTTACCGGCAACGCGGACGGGTGGTTTGATGCGGGCGAGCCTTTAGCCCCTGTCGCACAGCAGGCAGAGGGGCGGCGGTTCGACTATGAGCCGTTCTACAACGTCGGGCATTCTAAGCCGCGTGAACGCGAGGCAATAGGCTTTGCACAATTACGCGCCCTTGCCGATAACTACGATGTGCTGCGTTTGGTTATTGAGACGCGCAAAGACCAAATGGAGTGCCTAAAATGGACAATCCAAAAGCGCGATGTCGAATCAACGGCAAACAACGAATCGCAGCGCAAAGACAGAAAGATTGACGAAGCTATTGCGTTCTTTCAGTCGCCTGACAAAGAGCATACATGGGCGGACTGGCTGCGCATCTTGCTGGAAGATTTGTTTGTCATTGACGCGCCATGTATCTATCCGCGTAAAACACTGGGCGGCGACTTATTCGCCCTTGAAGTGATAGACGGCGCAACAATTAAGCGCGTATTGGACAATACAGGCCGCTTGCCAGCACCGCCTGATACAGCGTATCAGCAAATCTTACACGGCATGGCGGCGGTTTCACAATTTCAGCCCACTTAATTCAACGCTTCCTGCGTTTTTTTTGACATCTTCTGCTTGCATATAATCCAAGACTTTCAACCGTGCTTCATACACCTTTGCGCAATTAATTATCTTCTTGCACTGTGTCTGTTTTTGGTCTATCATATTCACTCCTTTTGTTGCAGGCCTCGTGCCTCAACCCTGCCCCACGTTCCTGCGTGGGGCTTTCCTTTTCAACTCCGACCAAATCTCGTACCCGCCATTCCCGACGGGCTTTTTTATTTGGGTTGATCGTCTGATTTCTTTGAGTTCAAAAACAAGTCGGGATATTTCAGCTTTATCCGTGCAGGTATTCCGCGCTTCGTCCAATTGAAAACGCATTGAGGGCTATTCCCCGTTATTCGACCAATCTCCGCGTAACTGCCGATTGATTGCAACAGGCGTTTGTCTTCGCTGACTCTTTTATCCATAAATAAACCAAATATTTAAATCTAATGCCAATATTAAACACTATGTTTAGATAAAAATTAAGTCTTGTTTGACAACATTTTGTTTAAATATGGGAGAATAATTAAACCAACTGCGAATAGGATTAAAAATGACAATGCACGAAACAACTGACAGACTTTTTGAGATAGCCAAAGAGCAGGGAGTTTTAAAGCCGGCTGATATAGCAGGGCGTCTAAATATCAGCCAGCAGGCGTTGAAAAACTGGGAAAGTCGAGGTATAGCGGCAAAGGCGTTGCCTGAAGTAGCAAGAGTATTCGGCGTATCGGAAACATGGCTGCGAACAGGAGAAGGCAGCCGAACCGTGCCCGTCCTCATTGACCCAGGCCTACCCCATGAAGTCAAAGACATTCACAGCCCGATGATGTGGAGCAGCAACGACCTGCTGCCGGAGGATGACTACACGTTTGTTCCATATCTAAAGGAAAGTTGTTTTAAAGGGGGAACCGGCGCGTATGAGATTCCAGATTACAACGGCTACCGCCTGCCGTTCGGCAAATCCACGCTCAAACGCAAAGGCATCAATCCCGACAACGTCTTCTGCTGCACCCTAACCGGCGACAGCATGGAGGAGAAAATCGCAGAAGACGCGGCAATCGCGGTAGATACAGGCGAAACCGCTATACGCGACGGCAAAATATATGCTTTCGCACAAGATGGGATGTTCCGCGTCAAATACCTGATACGGCAGCCCGGCGGCAATGTGCTGATTCGCAGCCACAACAGCGGGTTCTATCCAGACGAAACCGCCCCTTTGGACAGCCTGACCGTTATCGGCCGCGTCTTCTGGTGGAGCGTGTTGGATTGACAAATTCCGCCCTGGGAAAATCTCAAAAAGTCGGATTTACAGATTTACACAAAGTGTAATTTTCATAGGGAAAAGAAATGTTGCAGATACAGACAATAATGGACCGTGCAGAGCAAGGCATTACCTCGCCATTCATCTGTATGGCGGAGAATAGTCTGGAATATTTCGTCAAAGGGCTGCATGCCACCCGTGCGAGCCAAATAAACGAATGGATAGGTGGAAACATAGCGCAGGCTTTAAGTTTGCCCGTTGTCCCGTTTGATCTGTTGGAAGTCGGAGAAGAGCTGTACGAAGAATTACCCGCAAGGATGAAGGAAATCGGCAAAGGCATCTGTTTCGGCTCGCAGACGCAAAAAAGGCTACGCATTGCTTGAGCCGGCGGACATCCCCCGAATCGATATAGTTATGCAGCGTCAAATCGCCACCTTCGATTGGTTTATCCGCAATGAAGACAGAACAATCGGCAACCCTAACCTTTTGTATAGAAATTGCGACAATCCCCTGATCGTCATCGACCATAACTGCGCCTTCGACACCGGCTTCAATCCAAAAAACTTCCTGCAAAATCATATTTTCTCATCGGCATTTAAACAGGTTTTGGAAGACTGGGTGCTTCAGGAAGAGATGGAATTATAGCTGAAAAGCGCATTGCCAGCCTACAGAAAAGCGTGTGATAATCTGCCGCTGGAGTGGGCATGGGCAAACGAAGAGCGCGACCTGCCCGCCGCCTATAACCGCAGCTATACCGACGAAACCGTCCGCCGCATTGATAACGGAACACTTTGGAGCATCTCATGAACCAATATGCCATGCGTTTTGCCGTCATACGGTTTATGCCCTATGTCCAAACGCGCGAATTTGCCAACATCGGCATCATCATAACCCACCCTCAAAGCGGCTACTTCGACTTTAAAATCGAACAGCGCTACAGCAGATTGAGCCGTTTTTTCCGCCACTTCGAGCCGTTCGTCTATAAAGCGGCAACCCATACCTTTGCAGAAGAATTACAGCGGATTAGAAAACTGGCGGCACACTCCGCGCCCGATCAGATACGCGCCATGCTCAACCATCTGACCCGCCCGCGCGAAGCCCTGATTATGGCCACCCAACCGGGCGTAACCCTCGCCTCCGACAGGGAGCAGGAACTGAACCGCCTGTTTGATTATTTTGTCGCCCACAGCTTTGCCAAAAGCCAACCCGAAGCAGAACTTACCCGCCAAATACAGGCAATGTTAAAGCCGCTTCAGACGGTATACCCCTTCAAAGAAAGCACAATCGGCGACCCGTCAGGCTTTCACGCCTCCATCCCCTTAGTGCAAAAGGCGGAAAACGGCGAAATACGGAAAATCATTAAGCCGATATATTTCGGACAAAAAGACCCTGCCGACATCTATCACAAGTCGGATAAGTGGATTGCCAGCATAAAATGGTTGCGGCGCAGCGGATACATCGACCGCTCTGAAATATTGTTTGCCTACGAGCCCCCGGAGTATCCAGACAAGGCACAACAAAAGGCATTGCTTGACGTGCTGGGCGATCTGAAGGAGCAACGTATACAGCTTGCTCGCAACAAGGACGACGCAATCATCAGAAACTTTGCCTCCGCCTGATTGCCCCGTTTTTAACTTGGTGGAATTTCGCCAAATTAAAACTGAAGCCGGCGCGTGTCAGATTAGCCTAACTTTGTAAAATTACCGATTTACACAAAGTGTAAATTTCAGGCCGTCTGAAATTCAGGCGGCCTTTTTCACGCCCGCTGAACCTGAAACGACACAAAACCGACACAACCGCCCGAAATGCGGTTTTTTTGTGCCTTCGAAATTTCAAAAATAAATTCTTTTAATAATCAAAATGTTTATAAATTTTAAACAAAAATATTAAACAGAGTGTTGCATATTATTAAACACTATGTTTAAATACACCCATCGAAGCAAAACACAGTTTCAACGGTTCTTTAAAAATTTGAAAGCGTAGTAACCGCCCTTCAGGTATTGCGTGAGCGGTAAATCAATTCGTCCGCCGTGTAGTCAAGGGGTTGATGATGAAACCGTCTGAAATGTTGAGAGTGGCAGGTAAACCAATCGCGTATTACCCGGAATTGGCAAAGCCTTTAGGCGGCGTGAACGCGTCAATCTTATTCAGTCATTTCTTCTACTGGCACGATAAGACACGGCATGAATTAGGCATTTACCGGACAGCGGAAGAAATTGAAATTGAAACTGGGCTATCCGTTCAAGAGCAAAGAACGGCACGGAATAAACTGAAAGAACGCGGTGTCTTGACCGAGATTGAAAAACGAATTGAACACCGCATTTACTACAAGCTGAATTTAGACGCTTTTGATGATTTGATGTTGCAACATTCGGGGAGTGAGGAATCAACAGCCCCGAAATGCAATATCAACAGCCCCGAACTTCAAAATCAACATTCGGGGAGTAAGGAATCAACAGCCGTTATAAGAACAGAAGATTTAACAGAAGATTTAACAGTATATACCCCCTTATCGGTTTTTATCGTTGTCTGTAATCAGGGTTTATTAAGAAATGATAGGATAAATTTCTATGATGATACCATAAAAAATATTAAGGGAATTTAAATAACAAAACCTGCCTTTGAAAAGGCAGGTTTTTTTTCAGACGGCCTGTGAGCCGTTAAAGATTTTGCAAACGCTCGACAGAAGGTGCGTAGTAGTAAGCACCTGATACGGCTTTAGACAAATATTTCAGCAGTAAGTCGGTTTTGCCGTCTGCATCGCCGAACATATTGAGTAGCTGAACTTCAATATTGTGCAGCGTGTTGCAATAGGAAGTGAACATCAAACCATGTTCGCCGCTGAGTTTGCCGAAGGGCAGGCTGCGGCGGACAATTTTCAGGCCAATGCCGTTTTCTTTGACATTGACGCGGCCGAGATGGGAGTCGGGCAGGCGCACGTCTTTGCTGAATTCGTCATTGGCTTCTTTGCTGCGGCCCACGCAGGCTTCTTGTTCGACAGTAGAAACGGCATCCCATTTTTTCAAATCGTGCAGGTATTTTTGCAGCAAAACATAGCTTCCGCCGGCATCCGGCTTGCCTTCGGGAATGATGGCAACATTGCGTACATTGTCATCGCCCTGCGGATTTTCCGTACCATCGACAAAACCGTCCAAGCCGCGGTCTTCATACAGGCGTAGGCCGTGTTCTTCAGTGGCTACGCGAATGCTGTCGCCGAATGCGCCTAAAACAGATTGGGCCAAGGCATAGGCGGCTTTTTGCTCGGTGGCTTGAATGTGGATATAGAGGTCGTGTTGGGTGGAAGGGGCAAGGCCGTTTCCCAATTCAGGGAAAGGTTTGATTTCGCTGCCTTCGTCAGTATGGCCGAACGATTGCCATGCGCGGCTGCCGAAGGCAATGGTCAAACCCAAAATATCATTCGGAAAACGGGTTTTTAATTTGGCCAGTGCCTCCAAAGAAAGACGGCAGGCAGATTTGATGTCTTCGTTGCGGCCGTCTGAAATGTCTGCTTCGATAAAAATACCGGCTTGTGCGTGATCAGGAATAATGGCTGATTGGGGATGGCTCATGATGATTCCTTTCAAAATATTATGGGTTTTTACGCGTGGGATTATACACTGAAAGTTTCAGACGGCCTAAAATCTTCCTTTTGATTTTTTAGGGCAAAAAGGCATGTTTGGCAAGATGTTTTTTGTGAGCGTCATTCTGTTGCAAGTGTTTACATTCGGGCTTGGTCGTTCGTTGCAATGGCTGTTTGCGCCTTGGATTGGTAAAGTCGGCAGACGTTGGCTGATGGGTATTTCCTATTTCATTACAAACGGCTTGTTGGTCGGCTTGCTGCTGGAGTTGGGACATATGATGTTCCGCATGGTGGCGTTTTGGATGGTGATCTTGCTGTTTGTGATGTATGCCGCGTTGGCGACATTTATCCTGTATCTTTTGCTGCGCCGTTTTGTGGCGCGCCAACCGCTGTCACGAAGCCTGCGGCTGTTTGCGCCTTTGTTTGTGGCCGGTTTGCTCGGTTTTGGGATGTATAACGCCTATACGCCCGTTGTCCGCCATCAAACCGTATTCATCAATAAGAAAATGGATAAGCCGCTGCGTATCGGCGTGGCCAGCGATTTACACTTGGGGATTTTGTTTGGCGCGCGTCAATTGGACAAGCTGACGGACATTATGAAGCGGGAACAAGTCGATATGGTGTTGCTGCCGGGCGATTTGATGGACGATACCGTCGATGCTTACCTTAAAGAAAACATGAAACCGCATTTGCAGAAGCTGACTGCACCGATGGGCGTTTATGCCACTTTAGGCAATCATGACTGGTTCCGCGATCAGAAGCGTATCAAGCATGAATTGGAAGCGGCAGGTTTGACGGTTTTGGCCAATCAGGTTTTGGAAGTGAATGGCGTGTTGCTGGTAGGGCGGAGCGATGATTTGGATCGCAAGCGTCCCAGTGCGGAACAGCTTTTGGAAGGTCAAAATACCCAATTACCGGTTTTATTGATGGACCACCGTCCTACTTCAATCGAAGCCCATGCCCGGCTGCCGATTGATGTGCAAGTTTCCGGCCATGTTCACAACGGCCAAGTTGCACCTGCCAACCTTATTGTCCGTACGCTTTATCGTCTTGCTTACGGTTATGAGGCGATCGGCAACGGCCATTTCTTCACCACTTCGGGCTACGGCTTCTGGGGCATTCCCCTTCGTTTGGGTTCGCAATCAGAAGTGTGGGTTATCGACATCAAGTCAAAGCATTGAAATAGAAATATAAACTTCAGGCCGTCTGAATTTCAGACGGCCTTTTTTATAAAAACTGGGAAAAAATATTGGAATTGGATTATAATCAATGTAAAAAATCAGCCATCGATATGAGTGGCATCATAACTAGGGAACTCACTATGGGCATTATTAGTCTTACACTTATCTTCGTATCAATCGCCACCGTCTTATTGTATTTCAAACAACAGTTGAAAGACCGCAAAAAAGACTGTCGCGAATCCTTTGTTTCTTTGCGCATTGCGCTCGACTGCCGACATCAGGCCGTCCGTCATGTATTGGATGCATACAGCAAACATCTGCAAGAGCAGGGCATTGCATCGGATCCAAACGTTCAGCAGATGTGTGCTGAAGTCGAAACCGCATTGGCGCAAACTGCCAAAACCTTTTCCGAATCTAAAATCAAACATCTGTGCGAAGCCGAAACAGCATTGAATTATGCGCTGAAAAAATTGCAAATTGCCGTCAACGGCCTTTTGAAACAGTATCCTGATGAGAAATTGGCCGGTTTGATGGAAATGCTGGATGCTGCAGAAGCGGAAGTCACATCGGCACGCCGCACTTACAACCGCAGAGCCGGAAGCTACAACCATCATTTGAACAAATTGCCCAACCGCCTTGTTGCCAAGCCATTAGGCTTTGATAAGCAGGCAAGATTGGTTCGTTTTACGGAAAACCAAACGCAACGAATGAGCAGCAACGTTTTGGCTTGATATTGAAATGACACCAAAGCAGGTTAAGCTGTTATTTTGGCTGAACGGATATAAATGAACGGCTAAGATCTTTACAAAAAAACTCTTTGCTCGACAGCTGAAATCCAAATACAGGATTTCGGCTGTTGTTTGTTCTCGATCCCCATTTTATTCTCTTTAGGCACGCTAGATGCGCAATTGTTAGGCATCCAGGTCACCTTTTAGACAACAACAGGTACGCTTAGTCTGTTGGTTACTTTCAATAGGTTTAAATATGGTGTCCTCAGATGGCTTTACGCGGTCACTTCTGGGATATTCCCTATTTCATTTATCTTTCTTACCAACTACATTTGACACTATATCTATTCGCACTTTATCTCCTCAATATCTTTGTCAGACTTTCTATTAACCAATCAAACACGGGTTTTACGCGAGGAGGGGTAATATTTCGTTGCGGGCGGTAAACATATACTGTCCACTGCTTGCGGGGAAGTTCGGGGAAAAGCTTTACCAATTTGCTACTTGATAAATAAGTATGGTAAGCAAAGCGTTTTTGCTTGTTAATGTCTTGACACTAAATACTGCAAACAACGTAGGAAATTTTTCATCCATTAAATCTATCCAAATGAGTCCAATTTCTCCACCTTAAATCATTGTTAAATTGATTAGGGTAATAAATACCATTCTGAATATCTTCAAACGATAGTGATGAATCTTGTTCTAATTCTTCAGCGATACAAGCTGGTTGCATTCGGGACAAATGCAGATAAACAAATTTATCCAGTTCTACAATCGAAGCAAACCATTCTTGTTGGAAATTCAGGATTTGATTAATTTCGTTTTGAATGAAATTTTCTCTATCCTGTTTAGGAAGCATTATTTGGAAATATTTCACTAAAGCTCTATCTAGGACACTTCTAGCAATTGAGTAAGGATTCCCAAAATCCCAGTCCTTCCACTTCTCAAAAGCTAATTTGCATAAATACTGAACCCTATTTTCATCAGCATGAGCAAAAAAATACGCCAAACATTCTTTGATATGTGCCTCATCTTGATTTAATTGCAGACTGTCAATATAGATGCGGATTTTTTCATCGGTAGCATTGCTCAAAAATGCACCGAATCCTAGCTGTAAAGAAGGGTATCTGACAGGATATTGGTTAAAAACATCAAACCATTCATTAGGGCAATCTTTCCAAATATCTAATAATTGGATTTGCTCATTTTTCATATTATTTCTAAATAAATGATCTAATCTAAACAACAAAAGAAATTTTGCCAAATTATTGGTTGTGTGCAGCGCAAAAGGTTGGCGATATTTTTTTGGTAGCAAAGCAAGCCAATATAAAAGATTAAAAACCTTAGTTTCCTGATTAATCAATGATAATATTTCGTGGTCATAATGCTCGGATATAAATGAATATGATTGATGAAAATTTAAAGACAGACGATTATATAATTCATTTAAATGCCATTTATCTTCTGCGAGTTCTTTCCATCGTTCATTTTCTAAATTTTCTGTTAGAGAATCCATTCTCTCATTGTCATTAATTGATGCATTCTGAAGAGTAGACAACTCAATTTCCAGATGAGATAAATATTTCATAGCTAAATTTTTACAGGATTGAGAGAAAATAATTCCTTTTTCATAGCTGATTACCCAAAATTTAGGAAGAAGACAAGTCAATTCAAAAGCTATCTTTTGATCTTTATCACTAGAATGCTCATCTTGTAAAATGTTAATCAGCCATGAAATACTTTCTATCAACGTATTTTTCTTATCTATATCATCAATATAAATAACCGCATCATGGTAATCAATGCTTGATGGATAGAAATTATCCTGATATTGCCAAAAATGGGATTTATCATCCCATTTCCAATTAGCAAAATCAAAATGCTCATCAAAGAATGAAAATATTCCATCAGGAACGCTGGCATCATACTCAGGGGATTGAGCGAGGCAAAGTATTTGAGCAGTAGTTAATTGTTCTTCGATTTCCATAGAATATTATTCTCATCATTAATTGATTGTTCCCACATTTCTTCAAAAACATCAGCAATAATCTGCCCATCTTCAACTTCTTGAATGATGTGATGGCTTTTTCCTAGGCTATTCACCGATGTTCCCAATGACCAAGCTCTTACAGGTTCATCTATTGCTTGTGGAAAAATAATAAAACGGTCATGAAAATCGCCAACCTTAGAACGGTCAGCATTGACAAAGGTCAGATTTAACCAGCCAGCTTGACGAATTGCTTGGTTAATTTCGTTTGCAAGGTCGGCTTTATAAGATGATGTTTTATTTTCTTGTGGAGCAATTTTTAAGCCAGTTAGTGCTTTGATTGGTGAATTAGCAGACGGGCTAAAAAATACAGTTTCCAATAAATCTTTTGCATTCAAATAGGGATCCCAAAGATAAATACCATTTTTTCCATATTTTTTAATCAACTCTCTAATAAAATCCAACGCTTCTTGACGCATATCCCGCTTAAATTGCCTTAATTTCAAAGTATCATGTAATTCTTGTTTTTCTATTTTAAGAAATCTATTTCTAACCCAATTTCGATAATCTTTAGTATTCTTGCCAATTTGGCTTTGTGATGTCGGGGTAAAAATATTGATTCTTTTCTCTTTTCCATTAGGTAATTTGAATATTCGTTGATTATACTCCTGCAGGCTCATAGGGGAATTTACACTCTCGACGAATGAGCGTACTTGACCGCCACTACAAATTATCTGATTACTTTCATCCCAAATTGTATAATACCCCTTCCCATTAATTTGCTGAAATGGAATGATATTCCTCCCCGCGACTAATGGAATTTTCTGAAAATCAATAATACTGCCATATTGTTCCCTCCAAAAAATGCCTGAAAAGTTCATCTCTCCTGAGAAATGGGGGCTAACTGCCAAATTAGACAATAACTGATGACTTTGTTCATCTCTTCTTTCTATTGTAAATGCCACCGCAGCACAAGGAATTTGCACGATGATATTGCCTAATCTATCAGAATGAGTACCGATTTTAATGGGTAAGTATTCCTGTAACCTTCCAGAAAGCTCGTCCAAGGCAGCAAGATTTTTTATCAGTGGCGCAACGTATTCTTTGCTTTCGTCAAACCATTCAAAAAGATGTGAGCCTCCAAAAAAATTATTCTTGAGTAAACCTAAAAATTCATTCTTCCCTTGCTCTAAAGGCGGAACATAAACAGGAGGAATAGCTTTTAAATGACCATAACAAAGTTTATTGCGATCATCTTCATTCGAACCTGGAGTAACTAAGTAAGAAATGATTTTAAGAAAATCTTCTATAGAAACAATTCTTTTGAGAACTCCAAACTTTTGAGATTTATCAGCCTTTAATTTAATAAGATTTGGTGTAATGTTCTCTTTCTCTGTCAAAGGCAAATCTGTCTCATGAGCAACTGCCAGTGAGAAAATATTAAAAGAAGGGTTACTATCTCTTATACCAATCACTTCAAAAAGCTCAATACATTTAAAATTACCGATAGACGGCATTTTTAATATTTTTTCTATTGATTTAATATCCATTTAATTTCTCTATATAAAATATCTAAAAAAAATTTCTAAATTATGTAATTTATATTGAAATATCAAATATGTATAGTATGCAACAGCGTATCTAAGTCTCACTCAACGGTATTGATTGGCGTGAGTACTTTTTATAACTGAACGCTTCGACAAAACCA
This sequence comes from Neisseria sp. P0001.S005, assembly GCF_051963715.1. Taxonomy (NCBI): domain Bacteria; kingdom Pseudomonadati; phylum Pseudomonadota; class Betaproteobacteria; order Neisseriales; family Neisseriaceae; genus Neisseria; species Neisseria sp. P0001.S005. Next base: position 39,739 of record NZ_JBQCTZ010000001.1, read on the forward strand.
AACAATATCCTGTCATTGTAGTAGTTCATCCAGGTGGGGGTGTAAAAGAGCAAACAGTAGGGGTTTGTGTGCGTAAACTTACTGAAGTAGGTTTTTTAGCGGTGGCGAACAGCGTTTTTGGAAAAGTCCATTGGCTCAAGGCAGAACGGTCGAAGCCCAAGGGACGGAGCTGATCATGGGGAATTATGTTTTTTATACATCGGGAGAAGCGGTGTCCGCACCATTTGCTTACGCTTGTGAAGCCTATGATTTATACCTTACACATGCGCGTCATGTTGCCTAACAGCAGAAAACAAATTGCTAATACGCAGTTTTTCTGAAGGCTGTCTCATGATGCTCTGCGTTTCACGAATAAATTCCTCGTCCAGAGTTTAATCCAACACAGCATATCAGGAGAATCCACCTTTGGGTGCGCTACTCCAGCCAAGAAAGAGCTGGTGTGCATTGAGGATGCAATCCACATTTTTTATATGATAAAGACGCAGACAAGGAGGTTAAAAAACTGCGGATTTCTTTCAGGAAAATCTGTAGTTTTAAGTAATATTATCTTGTTTGGATGTTACTTGAAAAAGTAGCAAGGTAGCTATCTTTATCTTTTACTCAATAGTCGAAACCTAAGTACAAGATTTAAGCTTTTGTGTAAAGAGGTTTTTTACCAAGGTATCAGGCCGTCTGAAATATGAATTTCAGACGGCCTTTTGTGTACTGTTAATGAAAAGCACTTAGGCTTTTGCCAATTTATTGGGCAAAGCGGATCAGGCTGTCGGCAAGCTTATCGGCTGCAGTTTCATAACCTTGTGCAGAGAAGTGAACGCCGTCTTTGGCTGCCAAGCCTTGAGCCATCCAGTTTTTCATGCTACATGCTCCGCCCATTGCATCCTGCCAAGACCAGAACATGATTTTTTCATCACGGGCAACACGTTGCTGCATTTGTTGTATTTCGCTGAGCAAGACAGGGCGGTTGCCGCAGCTGCCGTAGGCGGTTTTCAAAGATTCCGGAGCGCCGAGGATCAGGATACCTGCGTTGGGCAGGGTGTTTTTGATTTGACGGATGTAATTGCGCCATGTCTGCTCGGTAGAGGAAATATCGAGATTGCCGGAAAAGGCTTCATTGGTACCGTAGGCAAGGATGATTAAATCGGCTTTGGTTTGTGCCAAATCTTCCCACATGCCCGGCCGCCATTTTGACCATTGGGATAACTGCGCGCCGTTGATGCCCATAGCGGAAACGGTTATGCCGCGTCCGGGGCGTTCGATATTAATGAAACCGATTTGCCAAGGCATGCTGCTGCTGAGGGTCATCGGCAGGGAAGCATGGGTATGCAGCAGTTGCCAACCATTTTGTGTGGCAGGGATTTCACGGCCGTTGACAGTCAGTGTTTGCTCGGACCAAACGGGTTTGCCGAAAATGGAGATTTGTTGCATATCCATGCTGCCGTCGGCTGCGCTTAAGGTAACGCTGCCGCCATCGGCGCGTGCTTCAATCCCGCCGAAAGAAAAATTGCTGTGTGATTTGCGGCTACTGATGGTGTTCCAACCGCTGCCGTTGTAACGGACGGTAGCCATACGCTGGCCTTTGACAGCATTGGGATAAACCCAACCGATGCCGCCATTGCCCCATTGTTGTTGCAAACGGCGACGCAGGCGGTCGGTAAAATAGTCACCGGCGGTGTGGGAGTCGCCAACTTGGATAATGCGGAATTTGCCGTCTGAAGTATGGTTGAGCTGTTGCAGTTTATTCAGCCAGGCAGGGCGGTTGGAGCCGTAGTTGCTTAACAGGCCGTCATTGGCGGCGCAGGCGGTAATAGGGAGTGCGAGAAGCGTGAGGAGTAAGGTTTTATTAAATTTCATGGTTGTGTATCGTGTGTAAAATTAATTTTTTCCATAATTTTTCCGGCCAATAGTTTTTGGCCTTCTGCGGAAAAGTGAATGCCGTCCTTGCTGCGGTAACGGATGATTTTTCCATCTACTTTGACAGAGTCGGCATATTCTTCTGCGCCATTGCTCAACAGTTTGTCGGTCGGCAGCCAAATGGCTTGAGACGACACCGTACCCGACAGGATTTTGTCGAGGTAGCGCATCTGTTCGTTGAGCTTGGCTTTTTTCATGTAAGGAATGCCCAGCCAAATGACTTGGACATCATGTGCGGAGGCTGCATCAAGAATACGGCGGACGCGGTTGAGGTATTCTGCCTCCCATTCGGGGGAGGCGAATTTCAGGTATTTTTTACCCATTGGGAAATCCCAAGGGTCGTTAGGGCCTAAGAATACAACTAAAACGCGGATGTCGGGTTCTTTTTGCAAAGTTTGTTCGATGGTTTTCGGCCAGTCGAAGAAATTGGGGTAGGACAAACCGGTACTTTGTTTGCTGAGGTTGACCGATTGTACGCCATATTCTTGCTTGAGGTGTTTTTGTACGAAAGGTGCAACGCCCTGCATCAGCGAGTCGCCGGCAAAGAAAACTTTATTGCCTTTTTTCAATACGGCCTGCGTTGCCGACTGATCAGCCTGATTGCTTGGCTCACTGGCGGTGGTATCCGTATTGTTAGCCGCATCGGAAGCAGCAGAGTCTTTTTGGTTGTCCGATACTTCAATGTCTTCCGTATTTTCAGACGGCCTTGTTGTTTCAATGCCTGAGTCTTCCGAGGCCCAAGCGTCTTCTGTTTCCAGTGAAGCTTTCAGGCCGTCTGAAAATTCGTAGGCTTTTTGTTGCCAATCTGCACCGATACGCCACCAAGCGTATTCGGATAAAGGCTCAAGCGGACTGTTTTCATGATAGGTCTGCTGCCAATAGGCATTGATGGAGTTTTGGGCAAACCACGTCAGTGCAACCGCACTGAGCAGAATAGAAACAAACAGGGAGATAAAGCGTTTCATGTTCTGCTCCTTAGAAGTTGGCGTAAATAAAGCCGGGAATGCCGGACGGGGCGAAGACGATAATCAGGGCGAGGATAAGCGTGATGGGGATAAACCACAGCCATGCAGGCAGGTTGTCCAAGCCTTTTACCGATGCTTCAAATAAGCGAAGCAAATACGGGTAAAGCAAAAGCATCAGTGCAAATGCACCCAACAACATGAGGTCGGTCGGCAGAGGCGCGTTCCAACCTTTGTCATTGGCAAATAATGCGCTGAACAGCATTTCCGTATCGGCAAGCGTTGCACTGTTGAACACGACAAAAGCGAAACAAACGAAATGGAAGGTAAACAGCCAGGCAAGCGGTTTGCCGATTTTCAGACGGCCTAAGGCATTACGGCCGACGATTTTATCGCCGCAGTTAAGGAATACCAAAGCCGCACCGTGCAGCGCACCCCAAATCAAAAAGCTCCAGCCATAGCCATGCCAAATGCCGGAAAGCAACATGGCAATCATCAGATTGAGTTGGGTACGTCCGAAGCCTTTTTTGCTGCCGCCCAAAGGGATATAGATATAGTCGCGAATCCAACTGGACAGGCTGATGTGCCATCTGTCCCAGAAGTCGCGGATGTTGATGGCGCGAAGCGGCGCGGCAAAGTTTTTCGGCAGCTTGAAGCCGAGCAGCATGGCCAAGCCGATGACCAAATCCGAATAGCCGGAAAAGTCGAAAAAGAGTTGGAAAGTGTAGCCATAAATCGCAGACAACACGCCCCAGCCGTCGAACTGGGCTGGATTTTCAAAAACAGGCGATACCCAGCCTTCCTCCAATACGCCGGCAAGCCACCACTTTTTGGCGATGCCCAATACAATCAGGCCGACCGCCAACGCCGGATAAATCAGTTGGCGCGCCTGTTTGGTGCGGATTTGCGCCAATGCGCCCGCTTGTTCGCCGTCTATGCTTTTAAAAGCGGCCGCACGGATAATCGGGCCGGATGTGATGGTGGGGAAGAAGCTCAGATGCAGTAGGAGCTCGTGCCATTCAAAACGGTCTCCTTTGGGCTCGCGGTAGCAATACACCAAGTAAGCCAGCGATTGGAAAGTGTAATAAGACAGGCCCAAGGGCAAAAGGATGTCGATGACGGCGCTTTGCCCCGTATATTGTTGAATAATCGGGCGGAAAAAGTCGAAGTATTTGAAGAAACACAAAACAGTCAATGCCGCCGAAATACCGCAACCCAGCCAAAATTTGCGGATATTCTCGTTTTCAGAAAACATCAGCACGCTGACCAGGTAAACCACAGACGAGTAAACCAAAATCAGCGCGGCAAAGATAGGGTCGATACGGTAAAGCCAGCCCAGTCCGGCAATCAAAAGTAAAACGTTTTGAACTTGCGGCAAACGTGCAAATGCCCAGTACAGCGGCAAAAATGCGATAAAGAATACCGCAAACTCAATGGACAGCAACGGCATGACAATTCCTTGATGTGTTTAAACTTTCAAACTTTTCGATTGATTGTTATTTTTTGGCGTTAAGTTTGGCACGAATGACTTCGACTACCGCGGGTAAAATCGAAATCACGATGATTGCCGCCATGACTAAGCCCAGATTGTTTTTGACGACGGGGATGTTGGCGAAGAAGTAGCCTGTATAGGAAAACGACAATACCCACAACACTGCGCCGATAATGTTGTAACGGATAAACGTGCCGTAGTGCATATCGCCCATGCCTGCGACAAATGGCGCAAACGTCCGCACAATCGGCACAAAGCGGGCAATGATGATGGTTTTGCCGCCATGTTTTTCATAAAAAGCATGGGTTTTTTCCAAATACGAACGTCGGAAAATTTTGGAATCCGGGTTGGCAAACAGTTTTTGTCCAAAATACTTGCCAATCATAAAGTTGGCCGCATCGCCTAAAATGGCAGCCGCTAAGAGCAGCAATACCATGACGTGGATGTTCATGCCGCCGATGGCCGCAATACCGCCGGCGGCAAACAGCAGCGAGTCGCCGGGTAAAAATGGCGTTACGACCAAACCGGTTTCGCAGAAAATCACAACAAACAAAATCGCGTAAATCCACGGGCCGTATTGGGCGGAGAGGTGGACAAGGTGTTGGTCGATATGGAGGATGAAATCAATAAGGGTAGAAATCACTAGGGTTCCCCAAATAAAAAGGCCGTCTGAAAAAGAACAGACAAATGTTTCGGCGAGAAGTTCGACATTGTAAAACCAAAGAGGAATAAAACCAATGCCGTAAGCGCGTCAAGATATGTTTAGAAGTGCAGATATGTTGCAGGTATAGGCTTCAGACGGCCTTTATCCTTGATGGTGGACGGCAAAACAACGTAAAATAAAGCCGATTTCAACCTAACAGGTGCGCCTTTGTGAACCAGCTCATCTTCGATTTTGCCAGCCATGATTATCCCGGCTTCGACAAATTTCTGGGAACAGAAAATGCCGAGTTGGTGTATGTGTTGCAGCACAAACATGGGCAATTTATCTATGTGTGGGGCGAAGAGGGCGCAGGCAAAAGCCATCTCTTGCAGGCATGGGTCGTCCAGGCACTCGATGCCGGACGAAATGCCCTCTATATTGATGCCGCCGCCACGCCGCTGACAGAAGCCGCGCTGGATGCGGAATATCTCGCCATTGACCAAATCGAAAAGCTTAATAATGAAGAACAGGCGTTACTGTTTGCCATCTTCAACCGCTTCCGCAACAGCGGCAAAGGCTTTTTGCTTTTGAGTTCCGAATATACGCCGCAACAGCTCGTTATCCGCGAAGACCTGCGCACACGCATGGCGTATTGCTTGGTTTACGAAGTCAAACCGCTCACCGACCGGGAAAAAATTGATGCGCTCGTCAGCATGGCGGCCGCCCGTCAGGTAACCATCGATCCGGAAATCTTCGAATACCTGCTGAACCATTGGCGGCGCGATATGGACAGCCTGATGCAAATGCTCGATACCCTCGACAACTACGCCGTTATGATGGGCAAGCGCATTACTTTGCCGCTTTTACGCCAGCTTTTAAAACAACAGGAAACCCAATGAAAAACCTTGCCATTTTCGACCTCGACAATACCTTGATCAATACCGATTCGGATCACTCCTGGCCGCAATACCTGATTAAAAAAGGCATAGTCGATGCGGCTGAAACCGAGGCGCAAAATGAAAAGTTTTACCAAGACTATCAAAACGGTTGTCTTGATATCGATGCCTTCCTCAAATTCCATCTCGCGCCTTTAGCCCGTTTCAGCAAGGAAGAATTGGCTGAGTTTCATCGCGAGTTTATGGCCGAATATATTGTTCCGCATATTTCTCCGATGCAGCGTATGCTGGTGCAAAGCCATCAAATGGCGGGCGACGAAATGTTGGTTATTTCTTCGACCAACGAATTCATCATTACCCCTATCTGCCATCTTTTCGGTATTCACAACATTATCGGCACACAGCTTGAAACCGGTGAAGACGGCCAATATACGGGCAACTATGTTGGTACGCCCAGCCTGAAAGAAGGCAAAATTACCCGATTGAACCAATGGCTTGCAGAGCGTGGCGAGACCTTTGAAAGCTACGGCAAGGTTTATTTTTACAGCGACTCCAAAAACGATTTACCGTTGCTGCGTATCGTGGACGAACCTGTCGCCGTCAATCCGGATGCCGAGCTGGAAAAAGAAGCCAAAGCAAAAGGTTGGCCGATTTTGAATTTCAAATAACGATGAATCAGGCCGTCTGAAATATTTAACCTAACCACAACCCTAATAAGGACTAAAACATGAAAACGACTAAACTCCTCGCCTAAGCCCTGTTGTTTGCCGCTGTATTCGGTACCGCACAAGCAGCTGATACCGAAACCCTGGAAGCCATGAAAGCGCAAAACGGCAGCGTTAAAACCGTTTTGATGGATGTTTTCACAACTCCTGCCGGCAATGTTGACCGCGTGAATATCATTCAATCCAGCGGTAATCCTGAAATGGACGAACGCGCAGTGAAAAGCGTTTCCAAATATCCTTATCCGAAACGCAAAACTGCATCTAAATATCAACACACCGTTACTTTTGAAACCAATGTTGAAGTAATCAACAACTAATTCGGACGCAAGGCCATCTGAAAAACAGAAGGCGTTTTGATTGGGAAATTCCCTGTCAAAACGCCGTTTTATTCTTTAAACAAGTATAACCAAAATTGCCGTAAAACCACACGCTCCGGTGCTATACTGAAACAAATAAACCGCTTCATCACACATCATGTCTCCCCGTCCAGTTACCATTACTTCCTACAATATGCACAAAGGCATGTCTGCGCTCAACCGCAAAGTGCAGGTCAACCGCATGGCTGACGCGCTGGGTGCATTGGGTTCGGACGTTTTGTTTTTACAAGAAGTCCAAGGACAACATCTCAACAGAAGCCGCCGTACCGACTTTCCCGATGCGCCGCATTATGACATCATCGGCGACAGCCTCGATTATCATCGCAGCTACGGTAAAAATGCCGTCTATCCTAAACGCCATCACGGCAACGCCATTCTCAGCCGCCTGCCGCTGAAAACGGAAAACAACCTCAACATCAGCGTCAACAAACTTGAACAACGAGGCCTGTTGCATTGCGAAGTCGTGCCCGAAGGTTGGGAAGATCCGCTGGTGTGTTTGTGCGTCCACCTCAACCTGCGCGAGCCGGACCGCCTCAAACAATACCGTGCCATCAGCGACTACGTTGGCCGATATATTTGTCCGGAAAGCCCGTTGATTATCGCCGGTGATTTTAATGACTGGCGGCAGAAATCAGCCCATGAGCTGGGCAGGGCATTAGATTTGAACGAAGTATTCGTCGATAATACAGGCAAACGCCCCAAAACCTTCCCTTCGCGCCTGCCCATCCTCAGCCTCGACCGCATTTACACGCGCAACCTTGATGTCATTGATTCTGAAATCCACAACAGTAAAGACTGGCAGCATTTGTCAGATCATCTGCCATTGAGTGTAACGGTTAGGCCGCATCGTAAAATGAATATGAAATCAGATAGAAAAATGTAAGGTTGAAATTTTTTTAAAGCACTATTGGCAATGTATCGAAAGAAAAAGTTTTTTCACTTGGATATTTGAGACAAAAACAGGCCGTCTGAAAAGTTTCAGACGGCCTGTTTAAGTTTATAAAAAAGCGCAAACCTTTTTATGTCAAAAGTTTGCGCTTTAAATCTGGTGGAGGCGGGGGGAATCGAACCCCCGTCCGAAAGTCCTCTACAGAGCGTTCTACATACTTAGTTGTGTCTATTTAGAATCTCGTCCTCATCATGCCGACCAACAGGCCTTCAGAGAACCAGTTACCTTAAATCTCGTTTCCTGCCAAGTAACCTGACAGAAAACCAGTCAATGTAGAATGACGTTGCGGTAGCTTGCGCTACACAGCCCATTGACCAACTGCTGCAACGGCAGGCCTTAAGCGGCCAGTGCGTAAGTTTCGTCGTTTGCGACTATTTAAATTCAGTGTTTAACGGGAAATCTGAGACCCCGGTATGCCCGCATCTGCTTTGCAACCCCCGTCGAAACCAAGATCGCCCCCAGATAGGAAAAGTCGATTATACGCATGTCAGCGTGCTTTGCCAAGTTGCCGATTGATTGAAAAGGCCGTCTGAACAGCAGTTTGCTTTTTCAGACGGCCTGTTTGGCTTAGGTTTATTGATGGTAGTTTTGCAAGAAGCGTTTGAGTTTGTCCATGGCTTCTTCGATTTGATGAACGGGCGGCAGGGTAACGATACGGAAGTGGTCGGGGCGTATCCAGTTGAAGCCTGTGCCTTGGACGAACAAGACTTTTTCACGCACGAGCAAATCGTAGACGAATTTCATGTCGTCATGAATGCCGTACATTTCGGTATCGATTTTTGGGAACATATACATCGCGCCCATTGGTTTGACGCAGGAAACACCGGGGATTTGGTTGATCAGTTCCCATGCTTTATTGCGTTGTTCCAACAGGCGGCCGCCTGGCAGGATAAATTCGTTGATGCTTTGATAGCCGCCCAAGGCCGTCTGAATGGCGTGTTGCATCGGCGTATTGGCACAAAGACGCATGGAAGAGAGCATATCGAGGCCTTCAATATAGCCCTTGGCATGATGTTTCGGACCGTTGAGCACCATCCAGCCTTGGCGGAAACCGGCCACGCGGTAGGCTTTGGAGAGGCCGTTAAAGGTAATGGTCAGCAAGTCGGGAGCGAGGGCGGCAATGTGATGGTGTACAGCACCATCGTAAAGAATTTTGTCGTAAATTTCGTCGGCAAAAATAATCAGGCCGTGTTTACGCGCCAGTTCGGCGATTTCCAGCAGGATTTCTTTGCTGTACACCGCGCCGGTAGGGTTGTTGGGATTGATGACGACGATGGCTTTGGTTTTCGGCGTAATTTTGGCTTCTATATCGGCCAGATTCGGGAACCAGTCGTTTTCTTCGTCACACAAATAATGACGCACATTGCCGCCGGCCAGTGTCGCGGCGGCGGTCCACAGTGGATAGTCAGGCGCAGGAATCAGGATTTCATCACCGTCGTTGAGCAATGCCTGCATGGACATGGTAATCAGCTCGGAGACGCCGTTGCCGATGTAAACGTCGTTGACGGTAATATCGCGCAAGCCTTTGGTTTGATAGTAATGAACGATGGCTTTGCGTGCGGAATAAAGGCCTTTGGAGTCGCAATAGCCCTGCGCGGTCGGCAGGTTGCGGATCACGTCAACCAAGATTTCATCAGGCGCTTCAAAGCCGAATGGGGCAGGATTGCCGATATTGAGCTTGAGGATTTTGTTGCCTTCTTCTTCCAGTTGCAGGGCTTTTTTATGAACCGGGCCGCGGATGTCGTAGCAAACGTGATCCAGCTTGGACGATTTGGGAAATTTCTCCATGATGTGTGTTCCGTAAAATTGTTAACAATGGGGGTAAATGTACTCTTTTTGCGGGTAAATTAAAAGCATTTCAGACGGCCAAAGCTTACTTATTGCGCGCTTCGGCTCGGCGAACCGTCACGCTTTTTCCGCCTATGCCCCAGTTATCCATATCGATTTCGTCAATGACGACAACGGTTGTCTCAGGGTTTTTGTTGAGAACGCGTGAGAGTAATTCGGTTACGCCGCGGATTAATTCGGCTTTTTGCTCTGCACTCGGGGCTTCACTGCCGCCGGTTACTTTGATGTTGACGTAAGGCATGGCTGTCTCCTTTTAAAATAACGTTCATATGTTATCTTATTTTTATCAGGCCGTCTGAAATTTAATTGCAGGATTTTTCATTGCTCATGACTGCTTTTACAAAGAATTAAGTTTTTTGGAATAGATTGTTTTTACAATGCGGTTTTATTTTGGATGGATATCGTCATGAACCGTTTTCTTCAGTCTTTGATTGTGGCTGCACCGATGGTAATTGCCGCGCCTTATGTGGCAGCGGAAACGCATCCGGCGCAAAAGCAGATGCAGCAGAACATTGATGCCGTGTTGAAAATTGCACGCAATACGTCTTTGACAGAAGCGCAACGTGTGAAACAAGTTGAGCAGTATGCCAACCGTTATTTGGATTATGAGCGTATTTCGGCTTTGGCGGTTGGTGCGCCATGGCGTGAATTTTCTGCCAAACAGAAAGCTGATTTTATCCGTGCATTCAAAGATATGGTGATTGCGATGTACTCGCATTCTGCACTGATTGGTGCGGCGGATGCGAATGTGCGCCTGTTGCCGAAGATGACGGCAAACGGCAATAAGTTTGACGTTTTCTCGGAAATTCAGACCAAAAAAGGCACCAAGTATGAAGTGGCCTACCAGCTTTACGAAAGCGGCGGTGCGTATAAGATTTACAACATCCGCGTGGACGGTACCAGCCTGGTAACGGTATACCGCAATCAATTTGGCGAGCTGATTAAGAGCAAAGGTATTGACGGTACGATTGCGACTGTCGAAGCCAAGGGCTTGAAGAAACAATAAGGCAGATTGAGAAAAAGGCCGTCTGAATATTCAGACGGCCTTTTTGTGTTACGGGCTGATTAAGCACGTTTGCGGAATTCGCCGGTACGGGTATCGATTTCGACTTTGTCGCCGTTTTCGATGTAAGACATCACTTGGATTTCAGTGCCACCGACCAGACGTGCGGTTTTCATCACTTTACCGGAGGTATCGCCTTTAACGGCAGGCTCGGTATATTCAACTTCGCGAACGATGATGGTAGGCAATTCTACGGAGATTGGGTTGCCTTCGTAGAAAGTTACTTCGCATACGTCTTCCATGCCGTCAACGATGAATTTCAACGCGTCGCCGATGTTGTCGGCTTCGATTTCGTATTGGTTGAATTCTTCGTCCATGAAGACGTACATTGGATCGGCAAAGTAGCTGTAAGTACAGTTTTTGCGGGCCAAGATTACGACGTCGAATTTGTCGTCGGCTTTGTAAATGGTTTCAGAAGCGGCACCAGTCAGCAGGTTTTTCAGTTTCATGCTGACTTTGGCGGAAGAGCGACCGCCTTTGATGTATTCGGTTTTTTGAACAACCATAGGGTCGTTGCCGACCATGAATACGTTGCCGGCGCGCAGTTCTTGTGCTGTTTTCATTGTAGTTTTCCAATCAAATCGGTTGTAATAAAACGCGCTATTTTAGCGTATTTTTTTGTGCTTTGAAATAAAGGCGGCAAGTTTTTCAACGGCACTTTTTTGTGCAAAAAGTCCGTCCCGCCATTTTGCCGCGCTTTGCCGCCATTCGTTTTGGTGTGCCGTCAGGGTTTGCCATGCCTGCAGGCGCTGGCTGTCGCTGAGTGCTTCACCGTTGTTGAGTTCGTCGGAAAGGCGGCGGTGTGCCGTGGAGACAACATCCGGATAAACCTGATGCGCTTTGTCCCAAAACGCGTGCAGCTTGTCGAGATGGATATTTTCTTCTTGCGGATAGATGTGCCAAAAGAAAGGTTTTCCGACGAGCTGGGCACGGACAAAGCTGTCTTCGCCGCGAATGACGGCGCCGTCGGCAAGGGTGAGCAGTTTGTCGAAATCCTGTTGGGCAACGAAAGGGATTTTGATCAGGGTAACGTGTTCGCTCTGATACACATCGCCGTCTTCAAGCAGGGCATTTTGCGGCACTAGGCCGCTGTTTTTCAGGCTGGCGATGATTTGTGTACCTGCCAACAGCAGAGTAATGGGTTGGCCGGCCTGTTGCCACATGGTCAGCCATTTTGCCCAAATATCGCTTTGATAGCCGAAAAGCAGCCATTCGGGCGCATTTTTTTCGGGAAGTTTGAGTTGTCGGCGTAAGGCTTCCGTATCAAAGCGGGCAGATTCGGCGTAATCGCGTTCGCGCAGCAGGCCGCCGCTTTTTTCGCTGAAACCCATAAACCAAAAATATTTCTGTATGCCGCCGGCTTGAGGCGAGGGCATTAAGTGCAGCCTTTCGTTGCTGTCTTCCGCGCTGAGGTATTCCCAGTTAAGCCAAAGCGGTCGGTGTTGGCGGATGATGGTTTGAACGTTGTCGGGCAGTTCGCAGGCGAAGGTTTCGATGACGATGTCGGGGGTAGGGGCTGTATCGGTATCTTCGGCATGGTCGGCTTGCCAAGCGTGAATGCCGATGCCTTGGTGGATATTGGGAATCGAGGCCAAGTTAGGGCAGAGTACCTGAAGGGACGGGAAGTCGTCTGTCCATAAATGCACTTGCCAACCGAGTTCGCGTTGCAAAACACGCGCCAGCCGCCATGAAACGCCGATGTCGCCGAAGTTGTCGATGACGTTGCAGAAAATCCAGCAGGTATAAGGTGGGTTGGTGTTCATGGAAAAATATGCCCAAGGCCGTCTGAAAACATCAGAATGCGCCGAAATAGTGGAACAAATAAACAATCAGCAAAACAATCGGGATAAACATCAAAATGCTTTGCCGTTTCAATTCAGGCTCTTGTTTGAGGTGGTGTTTGATGACGTCAAAGAGGACGAATTTAAATAGGAACGTGGCTTCGCAGGCAAGGATGATGCCGTTGATGAGGTGTTGCGTTTTATCTTCGGGCGGGTTGAGGGCAAACCACAAGAGGGTGGCGAGCGGAACCAGGCAGACAACGAGCCAGCGCAGAAGTATGGGTTTGGACATGGTGTGCGTGCAAGAAATAAAAAGGGCATTATACCCTGTCGGCTTTCAGACAAGTGCAAATCAGGCTATCATTCGTTTTATTTGAAGCGAACATTTATCCCTATGCAAACCCAAGCCATCATCCGCCATATTGTTCAATGGCTCAAAGATTACGCCGAGCAGGCGCGTGCCAAAGGTTTTGTCGTCGGCGTATCCGGCGGCATCGATTCTGCCGTGGTTTCCACACTTGCCGCGCAAACCGGTTTGTCGGTTTTGTTGTTGGAAATGCCGATTCGTCAGAAATCCGACCAAGTCAACCGCGCGCAAGAGCACATGGGCCGTCTGAAACAGCGTTATCTCAATGTGAAAGCGCAAAGCGTCGATTTGACTCAAACTTTCGATACGTTTGCCGATACCGTTGATGTCAGCGAAACCGAATTTCCCAACAAACAGCTGGCACTTGCCAATGCACGCAGCCGCCTGCGCATGACGACGCTTTATTATTACGGTCAGTTGCATGGTTTGCTGGTGGCGGGAACGGGCAATAAAATTGAAGATTTTGGCGTCGGTTTCTTTACCAAGTACGGCGATGGCGGCGTGGACATCAGCCCGATTGCCGATTTGACCAAAACTCAAGTGTACGCGTTGGCAGCCGAGCTGGACGTGTCGGAGGATATTCAAAAAGCCGTACCGACGGACGGACTTTGGGATACCGAGCGTACCGATGAAGAGCAAATGGGCGCATCATATCCTGAACTCGAATGGGCGATGAGCGTGTACGACAGCCACAAGCCTGAAGATTTTGAGGGCAGACAGCGCGAAGTTTTGGCAATCTATACCCGATTGCACAAAGCCATGCAGCACAAAGTCAATCCGATTCCGGTTTGCAAGATTCCGGAAGAGCTGTTTTAAGTTTGAACATCAAAAGGCCGTCTGAAAACGCTGGATTAAGGTTTCAGACGGCCTTTTATATTTTATTTCAATAAGAATTGGGAATATGCTTGAAAAACAGCATCATCAGATACCAAAACAGCGTAGCGGCCGCCGCACCCAGCAATACCCACGCACTGATTTTGGCGATTTCCCGAATGGTGCGCTTTTGTTTGCGGCTGAACAAACGGTTCACAATCAATGCCGCTATGGCGCAAAAGAAAAAAAATCTCAAAAGCCTGCCTATCATTTCACATTCTCCCAAAAATATTGCCTTTAATCAGGGCAGGCCGTCTGAAGCCTTATGCACAAAACAAAAACGAAACGTTATAATACCCCTTTTGCCGCTTCACTTGGAAATTACAAATGACAACAAATGCCTCAGTGGGCATTGTAACGCCCCAGAAAATCCCGTTTGACACACCGTTTGCTCTGGAAAACGGCAAAACCTTACCCCGTTTCGACCTGATGATTGAAACCTACGGCACACTCAATGCCGACAAAAGCAATGCCGTCCTTATCTGTCATGCCCTGTCAGGCAATCATCACGTTGCCGGCAAGCACAGTGCGGAGGATAAATACGCCGGCTGGTGGGACAATATGGTCGGCCCCGGCAAACCCATCGATACCGAACGCTTTTTCGTTGTCGGTTTGAACAACTTGGGCGGCTGCGACGGCAGTACCGGTCCTTTGTCCGAAAATCCTGAAACCGGCCACGAATATGGCGCGGATTTTCCGGTTGTAACCGTCAAAGACTGGGTGAAGTCCCAATCCATGCTTGCCGATTACCTCGGCATTCAAAAATGGGCGGCCATTGTCGGCGGCAGCTTGGGCGGTATGCAGGCATTGCAATGGACGATTTCTTTGCCTGAACGCGTTGCCCACGCGCTCGTTATCGCTTCTGCGCCTAAACTTTCCACTCAAAATATCGCGTTTAACGATGTTGCCCGTCAGGCCATTTTGACCGATCCAGATTTCCATGAAGGCAATTACCGTAGCCATCGTACCGTTCCTTCACGCGGTTTGCGTATCGCGCGCATGATGGGGCACATCACCTATCTTGCCGAAGACGGCTTGGGTAAAAAATTCGGCCGCGATTTAAAATCAGATGGTTATCAATACGGCTATGGCGTTGAATTTGAAGTGGAATCTTATCTTCGCTATCAAGGCGATAAGTTTGTCGGTCGTTTTGATGCCAATACTTATCTGCTGATGACTAAGGCACTCGACTACTTCGACCCGGCCGCCGATTACGGCCACAACCTCACGCGCGCCGTGGAGAATGTGCAGGCCAAATTTTTTGTTGCCAGCTTCAGTACTGACTGGCGCTTCTCGCCGCAACGTTCGCATGAATTGGTCAAGGCATTAATCGCCGCGCAAAAATCCGTGCAATACATTGAAGTCAAATCCAATCACGGCCACGATGCCTTCTTGATGGAAGATGAAGCCTATATCCGCGCGGTTGCCGCTTACATGAACAACGTTTATAAGGACTGCCAAAAATGAATCTGCGCGACGATTTGCAACTCATTTACGATTGGATACCCGAAGGCAGCCGCGTACTTGATTTAGGCTGCGGCGACGGCGAACTGTTGGCCGCGTTGGTGGAACATAAAAATTGCACCGGCTACGGCGTTGAAATCGATACCGACAGCGTGATTGCCGCCATATCCCGCGGCGTGAACGTCATTCAAGCCGATTTGGAAGAAGGTTTGGTGGCTTTTGGCGATCAAAGTTTTGATGTGATTGTCTTGAGCCAAACCATTCAGGCGATGCAGAACACGGAAAAAATCCTGCGCTGCCTGATGCGCGTGGCCAAGCAGGCTATTGTCAGCTTCCCTAACTTCGGCTACTGGCGCAACCGCTTTCAAATTGCCGTCGGCGGCCATATGCCGGTTTCCGAGCGGATGCCGTATCATTGGTACGATACGCCCAATATCCATTGGTGTACCCTTAAAGACTTCGATTTATTGTGCGCCAAAAACAAAATCCGCGTGCTTGAGCGTGCGGTCATGACCGGCAATAAACAGATTAAACATCTGCCGAATTTATTGGGCAGTCTGGCGTTTTATCGCGTAGGTTGATTGAGGTCATAGATAAAGACCGTCTGAACAGGTAATCACGAAAGCATGGCTTTTGCAGATACCTGTTCAGACGGCCTTTTTTTGTTAAAGCCGGTTTAAGCCTGTTTCAATTTTTCCAACAAGGCCAAACTGCCGGCATCGACCAGACGGTAGGTTTCGTCAAAGTCGCCCGTGTACCACGGATCGGGAACGTGGTTGTAACCTGAATCGGGAATAAGGTCGGTCAGTTTGAAGATTTTGCCGGGGTGGAAACCGAGCTGCTTTTCGGTTTCTCTGAGGTTGTTGTCGTCCATCACGATGATGTAGTCGAAATGTTCGGCATCGCTGGGTTTGATTTTGCTGCTGGTAAAGCCTGACGGGTCGATGCCGTGTTGCTTGAGTGCGCGGCGCGTGCCTTCGTGCATGTCTTCTCCGTCGTGCCAGCCTGATGTGCCTGCGCTGGCTGTAATGACGGCATTGCCCATGCCTGCTTCGCGGGCGCGGTGGCGCAGGACGTATTCGGCCATGGGGGAGCGGCAGATGTTGCCGAGGCAGACGAAAAGGATTTTGTGGGTTTTCATATGCGTGAAAATGAGCGGTAAGCTTTGAAAATCAATGCAACACGCTAAACCGTTTTCAGACGGCCTTGGCGTGTTGCATTTTCAACTTAGTTTACATGGCTGAAGAAAGGATTGTGGCCTTCCAGTTTCAACGCTTGGGCATAAGTAGGGATGTTCTCGTTTTCGCCCAGTGGGTTGTGCAGCAGGTAGAGGTGCTCGATTCGGCATTCGGCCATCAGGTCGAGGAAGTTTTGCTGAACGATGGCGATATTGTCGGTTGAGGCCAGCTCCCATGTGAAGGTCTGCGGAACGATTTCAAACGTGCTGTCTGTCGCGTTGAAGCTGAACTGGAGCTTGCCATCCGCTTTCGCTGCGGCGACAACGCCGACACGCGGGCTTTGCATACGGATGGCGCGGATGGCGTTGGTGGCAAAAACGTCCATGGCCATGCGTTGGCGGGTGTGGCTGCCGTCGGTAAGCGCGTCAAGCGGCGTATTGGGCGAGAGCGGGTTGGTAAAGAGGGTAACGCCGTCGAGGGCGAGATGCTCTTGCCAAACCTGCATCAATGGCAGGCCTGCCTGTTGCAGGTTGAGGCCCAAGGCCGTCTGAATGTCTTTATTGCCGTAGCCCAGCGCGTAAACCACATGGACGGATTGACCTTCGGGCAGCGTCAATGGTTTGTATTCGAATTTTTGCAGGAATGCGCCTGCCGCTTCATCGTTTTGCTTGGCTTGGAACCACTCGCCCGGGGTAACGCTGCTCAAGTCGGTAGATTGAACGAGGTAAGGCAGCCATTGTGTGTTTTGCGTGAGGGTGCGCAGATTAGGGTAGTTTTGCAGGCAGGAAAAGAGGGCTTCGGTAGGTAGCGTGAGCGGCAGGGTTTGTTCTTTTTTGCAACCGGCGACCAAAACGACAGGCAGGGCAAACCATTGGGCTTCGTTATCGTTTTCTGCTTTTAAGACTTCGCCCACGCTTTGAATCAGGCTGGTGTAAGTACCAACATCGGGCGCCATGGTCATCGCCAATGAAAGGTTGATGTAATGGTTTTGGCTGAGCATGGTGCGGATTTCGGTTTGCAGTTGTCCGGCCGAAAGTTTGCGTGATGCGGAGGAGGAGTTGTGCGCCAGCTGATAGGCATTGAGCAGAAGGTAGTTTTTGATAGGGCTCTGCGGATAAGGGCGGGTATCTGGAAGAACAAAGGTTTTCATGACGGTTTGAAGTGTTGTGTTGTAAGTGTGGCGATTATAGCAATTTAGTCAGTCGGTGTGCTTGTTAATAAATCAAATTCAACTGGCGATAGGGATACGCTTCATTTTCACACGGGTTAAGTATCGGCATTTTCTAAGATGAGGAGGGTAAATGCCCGATGTGTTATAATTCATGACCAAATATAATTCAGAAAGGAACAAAATCATGCGCTTGCTTCATACTATGTTGCGTGTCGGCAATCTCGAACGCTCTTTGGATTTCTATCAAAATGTATTGAACATGCAACTGTTGCGCCGCCGTGATTATCCTGAAGGCCGTTTTACTTTGGCTTTTGTCGGTTATGGCGATGAGGCGGACCATACTGTTTTGGAACTGACCCACAACTGGGATACCGAGTCTTACGACTTGGGCGAGGCTTACGGCCATATCGCGATTGAAGTTGATGACGCTTACGCTGCGTGCGAACGTGTCAAAGAGATGGGCGGTAAAGTGGTACGCGAAGCCGGCCCGATGAAACACGGCACGACTGTGATTGCGTTTGTCGAAGATCCGGACGGCTACAAAATTGAATTTATTCAAAAGAAAAGCGGTAGCGATTCGGTACAATATTCATCTTAAGACATGAGATAATGGAAAAGGCCGTCTGAACATTCAGACGGCCTTTTTTGATTAGCCCAACTGTTTTTGCTTTTCGCTCAACAGGGCGTGTACGTGAAGCGCGGTAACATAACGGTCTTCTCCTGCTTCAATCGGATCGAGGAAATGCAGCTCGACCGTGCTGGAAGGTTGGCTGATGACCATGCAGATAGATTGCCAAAGGCTGATGTCGCCGTAGTAGGCAGTGTGCGGATTGGGGCTGCTGCCGTCCGGATTCGGATAGCGGCAGAGTGCCGGAATAATCGGTACACCTGCATCATAGGCCGTCTGAAAAAAGCTGGGTTTGAACGGCAGGATTTCACGGCCTTCGGTACTGGTGCCTTCGGGGAAAATGGTGACGGTATCGCCGTTTTTCAGCGCTTCGGTCACGCCTGCAATTTTGGCGGAATTGCCTTTGATACCGCGGTTGCGCGAGACGTAAACCGTTTGCGCCTGTGTGGCGAGATAACCGACCACCGGCCATTTGGCCACATCGTCTTTAGCCACAAAGCGGCCGGGAAAAGCGCCGTTGACCGCCATAATGTCCAACCATGAAATATGGTTGCTGATAAGCATTTGGCCGCGGTCTTCTTGCGGCGGCGTGCCGAAAGTTTGCAGTTTCATGCCGCAGGAAGCGAGTACGCGCAGCGACCATAATTGGATTGCGCGCAGTTTGCGTTTGCTGCTGTAAAAGGGAAACAGAAAAAACATTTCGGCCATGCCGTACAAAAGGCAGCCGGCAATACAGAGAAGACGGAAGGCGAAGCGTAGTTTGGCAGTCATGTCAAAGGGGGAGTGTTTGTGTGTGTCGGGCGTGTGGGTTTGAATCGTTTCAGGCCGTCTGAAAGGCTGGACTCGCACTTTCAGACGGCCTGTGTGCCCTGACGTTTATGGGCGGGGGGCGAATTTTTGCAGATAGCGGTCGCTCAGTTTCGTGATGTCCATCATGATCAGCACATCCGCGCAGTTGAATGCTTCATCGACGCAAGGCTCGCCGCAAAACCACGCGCCTGCTTTGAGATAGCCTTTGATCAGTGCGGGTACAGGCGGATTTTCAGACGGCGTGATGCTGTCCCATTTGAGCGGGTTGAGTGGTTTGACGCGCCATTGTTCCGGAGCGAGGTATTTGTCTTTCAAAGCATGATACAGGCCCGCCGCATCGTTGCCGCCGTCGCGCATTTCGATACTGCCGCAACCAATCATAAAGCGCAGGTTTTCGTCTTTCATGAATTTGACCAAACCGGTCCACAACAGCATGACCAAGCCGCCGTTGCGGTAGTCCGGGTGGGTGCAGGCGCGGCCGAGTTCTACGGTTTGAGGCAGGATGTCTTTCAAAGGCTCAAGGTCGAATTCATGCTCGCTGTACCAGCCGCCGACTTTTTTTGCGGTTTCTTCTGTAATCAGGCGGTAGCAGCCGATAACTTCGCCGGTTGCATCATCGAAGGCGAGTAGATGGTGGCAATGTTCATCATAAGGATCGACATCGCGGCCGTCATCGCTTTCGATTTCCGCTCCCAATTCTTGGGCAAAAACCTGATAGCGCAATCTTTGGGCGGCTTCGATTTCAGCTTGGGTTTCTGCAAGGCGTACGCTCAGGCCGATTTTGGGGCTCGTTTGATTGAAACGGCTGGGGGACATGATGTTTCCTGTTTGAAGAAAATGGCTGATTATAGCGGATATACGGACAGATTTATATTGATTTGCTTTGCGGTAGGGTAAATTATGTCGGGTTGTTGGAAAAAGGCTTCAGGCCGTCTGAAACTGATGGCTGTTTCGAAGGATGGTCAGGAATATTTGCCAGGATGTTTGAAATTTATGACACAAATCAAAATATCTATCCAAATTATTTAATATGAGAATAAAAATATATACAATATAACTAGTTCAAAAGTATTAATATGATTGAATGGGATATTTTTAATATTTAAAAAATGGAGAATATAAAGATGAAACTGAATGTATCGCTCAGACCTTTGTGTTTGGCTTTAGCGCTTTTTTTCGGTACTGCGTATGCGGACGGAGGTATCGTTGCTGGAACCATGCACAAGACGGGTTCTTTGGCTGTCGGTAAAGAATCCGTATCGGGCGAAAATGCCGCTGCAGTTGGCGACAAGGCTAAAGCAGGTGGCTATAAGGCGGCTGCTTTGGGTTATGATTCTGCCGCTTCCGGTTTAAGCGCAACTGCTTTGGGTGGCGAATCCAAGGCGGAGGCATTGCGGTCGGTGGCGGTTGGCTTTCGGGCCCATGCCAAGGGAACAAATGATGTAGCAGTCGGTGGCGCAGCGGCTGCTTCTGGCGGTCAATCCGTTGCAGTTGGCCTGCTGTCCAAGGCTTCGGCTTTGCGTGCCGTTGCGGTAGGTAATGGCGCGCAGGCAAGTAATATTGATGCAGTAGCTATCGGCAGAGATAGTGAGGCGGATGCGCTCAGTGCGACGGCCTTAGGTGATCGAGCTAAAGCACGTGGGACTCAATCACTTGCGCTGGCATCGGCTGCTGAAGCAGAAGGTTATCAAGCAGTGGCGGTTGGTACGCGTGCGGTATCGAATGCCGTAAACAGTGTAGCTTTGGGTGTCGAGTCTTCCGCTACAGCCTTGAACGGTCTGGCTGTCGGCACCAGCTCCAGTGTGCGTAAAGAAGGTGGTACCGCAGTCGGCGGCGGCGCATCGGCTTTGGAAGAGAAATCTTTGGCACTCGGTTTCCAAGCCAAAGGTAAAGCCGAGAAAGCAGTGGCTCTGGGTGCACAAAGCATCGCAGATTCGGCTGCAGGGCAGGCAGGCTATGATTTTGCGACACAGTCGGCAAGTCAATCTGAAGAAACGGCATGGAAATCGACATTGGGCGCGGTTTCGGTTGGCAATGAAAAGGACAGCCGTCAAATTACCCATGTGGCTGCCGGTACTCAGGATACGGATGCGGTAAATGTGGCTCAGGTTAAAAGGCTTGCGGAAAGATGGCGGGCCGACAGTCAGCAAAAAGAGTCGGCGGTGGCTGCTCAAATCAATCAGATACGAGCTGAAACACACGTAGAAATGAAAAAACTGGAAGACCGTGCGGATGCCGGCTCTGCTGCTGCGATTGCGGTGGGTAATCTGGGACAAGCTTACCAGCCGGGACAGGGTGCGGTATCCATTGGCAGCGGCGTTTGGCGCGGAAAGGCCGGTTTTGCTGTCGGAGTATCGAAAGTATCCGCCAGTGGCAAATGGCTGGTGAAAGGTTCGGCTGTTGGCGCATCTAAGGGTGGTGCAGGCGGTGGAGCCAGCGTAACCTATCTGTGGTAGAAAATTTCAGATGGCCTTGAATGTTGAGGCCGTCTGAATTTGGCATGCCAAGCGGTAGAAGCGTAAAATTAACGTTTTTGTCGCTTTTTTTATTATGGAAACCTCTTTCCTGCTTGCCGGAAAAATTACCGAGCTGACGCTGATTGTTTTGATGGGTGTGGCCTTGGTGAAGGCCGGGCTGTTGAAATCGGAAAACAGCTACACGCTCTCTGTTATCGCACTTTATCTGATCAGCCCGTCCGTCATGATTCATGCTTTTCAGATGGACAATACGCCGCAGATTATTGAAGGGCTGAAGCTTTCCGTCATGCTGGCAGTGTTTTTCCATGTGGTGTTGATTGTTTTGGGCAGGTTGTTTAAGCACTTGTTCAAACTCGATGCGCTTGAACACGCGGCGACGGTGTACAGTAATTCGGGCAACCTGATTATCCCTTTGGTGATGTCGGTCTTTGGTGCGGAATGGGTGATTTACACCAGCGGTTTTATCATGGTGCAGACGTTTTTGTTTTGGACGCATCTGCGCCTGTTGATTTGCGGCCGCGGCAATGTGGCTTGGAAAACCATTTTCACCAATATCAACATCTTATCCATGCTGGTCGGGCTGCTGATGTTTACCTTTCAAATCAAGCTGCCGCATATTGTCGATAATACTTTGGCGACGGTAGGCGGCATGATTGGCCCGGTTGCCATGTTGGTGGCGGGCATGCTTTTGGCTTCTTTGCCGCTGCGCTCGATTATGTGGACGCCGAGGCTGTATCTTGTTGCTTTTTTAAGGTTGATTTTGATTCCGATATTATTGCTTTTTGCCGTTAAAGTCTGCGGTTTTGCCCATCATAATGCGCATGCGGATACGGTTGTTTTAATCAGCTTTTTGGCAACGACTTCGCCTGCCGCCTCGACAGTTACCCAAATGGCGGTTGTTTACGGTAAAAATGCCCAAAAAGCCAGCGCGATTTATGGGCTGACAACCTTGCTTTGTGTGGTAACCATGCCGGTGATGATTGCATTATATCGTTGGATTATTTAAGAAAAGGGCAGGCCGTCTGAAACGTTGGCATTATGTTTCAGACGGCCTGTTTGTTATTTTAAATTTGAAAATAACTTTTATTATCAATTAATTAAACAATTAAAAAACTATACAAAGATGATAGCTGCGTGTATCCTTACGCCTAACATTCATCCAATATAAATCTTTAAAGGAACACAGCCATGACTGACTTTACCCTTTGGGAAACCGCGCCTTTCAATTCTACGATTGACCATATCCTGCAACGTTATCACAACGTTCACCGCGCCCAGTTTGAAGAGTTGGTACCACTGGCGCAAAAAGTGGCGCAGGTTCATGCCGACACTTTCCCTGCCGAAGTGACCGATTTGTTGGCCTATATGCAAAACGAGCTGTTGATGCACATGATGAAAGAGGAACGCATGTTGTTCCCGATGATTAATCAGGGCGTGGGCCGTGGCGCGGCAATGCCCATCAGCGTGATGATGCACGAGCATGAAGAACACGACCAAGCCATTGCACGTCTGGAAGAGTTGACCAATAATTTTGAGCTTCCAGAAGGCGCTTGTGGCAGCTGGACCCGTTTGTACACATTGGCCAAAGAGATGGTGGATGATTTGAAAGACCATATCCACTTGGAAAATGAGATTTTCTTCCCTCGCGTTTTGGCTTCTTAAAATTTGAGGTTAATCAAGGCCGTCTGAAAGTTCAGACGGCCTGTTCTTTAATCCCTTGCTAAGTTAGTACAATAGTTCTAAAATTTTAATAAAGAAATAAAATTGGGCAGTAAAGGCACACATCCGTTCTTTTGTTTACTTAAGAAGGAGTTTATGAATGAAACATTCTAAAGTTTTACTATCGGGTATTCTGTTTGCTGCTGTGACTGCGTGCGCCCAAACGACGGGCGGTGACTGGAGCGCCCTGCAGGATACGAAAACAGGTGTGCAGTAGCGGCCTTATTATGAATTTGGCAATGTACTTCAGAAGATTTCTTTTAAGCAAACCGGCAATCCGGAAAATGGTCTGAAAAAGCCTGTCTTGACTGTGTATCGTCAGGGCAAGCTGTTGGGCGAAGCATATAATTTGGGAGCCTCTCATGGCAGCCCCTTGTTGCAACCCTGTTTTTGGTAAACGGCAAGTCATTAAATATCAATGACGACGATGATAGAAAACTGTTGGCGGCTGCTAAGAGAATCGATTTTTACGATTTCGGACGTAGTCGGATCGGCCATGCAGTCTTTACCGCGCCTAACGGCATCTGTCAGGATATGAAACACGGCAAAGGCGTTTCCTACAAGCTGGTTACCAACTATATTGATTTTCCGGATTATCCTTCGCCTGAAAATATCTTGATTATTACTGCGCAAGGCAAATATGAGCAAGACGGCTTCATGTTGGATTCTACCGAGTCAAGGGTGACCAGTGCCAATAAAGAATTTGCCAGAAAATATGGCGAAGCCCTGAAATCTAAGAATGGCCCTGAGACCAGACAGGTAAACATGGCTAATGCAGCCAGTGCGGAAAAAGGCAGATTGTTGGCTGATTATGTATGTAGGTGATGAAATCAAAGGCCGTCTGAAATTCAGACGGCCTTTTTTAATCATGAATGCATCTCTTGTTCAAACGACAGCAGAATCTGTTTCACTTTATCCGCTTCTTTGATGGCGCGGATGCGGTCAAACAATACCTGCGCCTGTTCAAACTCTTTTTTCATCATGCCCAGCCATTGTTTCAAACGGGCAACTGGATATTTGTTGTTGGCTTCTTTGGCAAGGCACAAGTCGAAAAATTGGACTATCCATGAAGAGACTTCGGCAAAGTCGGTGTCTTTCACTGTTTCGCCGTTTTCATATTGCTTGATTTGCCGCGCCAAGTCGGGACGGATGACCGCGCCGCGTCCGAGCATCACGCTGTTGCAGCCGCTGACGGTTTTAATATCGAGATAGTCTTGAAGGTTGAACACATCGCCGTTGGCGGTAACGGGAATACTGACTGCATCGCGGATTTTGCGCACCCATTCCCAATGTGCCGGCGGTTCGTAGCCTTCGACTTTGGTGCGTGCATGGACGGTTAACGCGCATGCGCCGCCGTTTTCAATCGCGGAAGCGCATTCCAATGCCAGACTTTTGTCTTCATAACCGAGCCGCATCTTAGCAGTCAACGGAATGTGTTGTGGCAGGCGTTGGCGCAGGGTGTGGACGATGTGGTAAATCAAGTCCGGTTCTTTGAGCAAGATCGCACCGCCTTTGTGTTTATTGACCGTCGGCGCGGGGCAGCCGAAGTTGAGGTCGATTTTGTCGGCACCGAAACGCACGGCTTCCAAAGCGTTGACGGCCATGTTTTCCGCATCGCTGCCCAAAAGCTGGACAGTACAGGGCGTGCCGGCCGGCGTGCGGTTAGCATGGGTGATTTCGGGAACATATTTAAGCCAAGTGGCGCGTGAGTGGACCGTGTGCGTAATGCGGACAAATTCGCTGACGCATTCGTCAAATCCGCCAATACGCGTCAACAGGTCGCGCATCACATCATCCACCAGCCCCTGCATGGGAGCTAGTATCAATCTAGTATTTTCTTTTAAATTAGTCATTTATCTGTTTTGTAATAATTTTTATAAAATTCTCTTTTGTATTTTATCTGTTTTTATCCGCTTATTTTGTGCTTTATCTGTTCTTTTGTTGTACCATACTTGCACCATTAAATATTTATTCTGCATGGTGCAAAAATGGCTACTATAACTAAAAGGACAAATCCGTCGGGGGCTGTTGTTTACAGGGCGCAGGTGCGTGTGAAAAGGGAGGGGTATCCTCCGTATTCCGAAAGCCGGACTTTTTCTAAAAAATCGCTTGCGACTGAGTGGGCAAAGCGGCGTGAATTTGAGATTGAGACAAATCCTGACCTACTTTTTAACGATGGCAAGCGTGAATTATGCCCTACGCTCAGGGAGGCTGCAAAGCGGTATGTTGACGAAGTTCAGACGAATTACAGCGAAACGAAGCTTGGGGTTATCAATTTTATTTTAAATTTTGATATAGCCAATAAGCGGCTGGATAGGTTAACGCGTGCTGATTACTCTGCTTTTGCCTTTGCCCGGCAGAAGGGTTGCCCTGAGCTTGGTATTAAGCCGGTGGTTGCCTCTACGATCAACGGCGATTTGCAGTATATGCGCTCAATTATTAAGCACGCGCATTTCGTTTGGGGGCTTGATGTATCATGGGCTGAGCTTGATGTCGCGATGGAAGGTTTACGCAGGGCGCGTGTCATCGGTAAGGCACGCCGGCGTGACCGTCTGCCTAATAATGATGAGCTTTTGAAATTAACGGTTTATTTCTTGAGGGCATGGCGGCGTGTGGTCGTGAATCCGAAACGCCTGCCGATGCACTTAATTATGTGGTTTGCGATTTATTCCTGCCGCCGTCTTGATGAGATTGCCCGATTGCGTTGGTCTGATTTTGATGAGACAAACCGTCTTTGGCTTGTGCGAGATTTGAAAAATCCAAGAGGGAGCAAGGGTAACGACAAGGCTTTTATGGTATCGGATGAGGCAATGGCTGTGATTAATTTGATGCGCTCCCCTGAGATTGCGCGGCAAATGAATGTGCAGAATGGCGATTTGTTGCTTGGTGGTTATAAGGGCAGGAGTGTCGGCTCTTTGTGGCAGCGTGCGTGTCGTGAGTTGAAGATTGATGATCTGCGGTTTCATGATTTGCGTCATGAGGGGGCAACAAGATTGGCTGAAAAGGGTTTGTCGATTCCGGTGATGCAGCAGTTCACGCTCCATGGGGATTGGGAGAGTATGAGGCGATATACCAATCTTCGGGCAAGGCCGCCGGTGTTAGAGATGATGGAAGCTCTGCAAGAGGCGGATGAGATAATTAGGGCTGAGCAGCCTGACCGTTCTTTTTTCGCATGAAAGGAAAGGCCGTCTGAAATTCAGACGGCCTTTATTGGGCATATATTAAGAATTAAAAATGGAACTTGCCACGGTCTCCGAGCCATTCGGTAATTTCTTTTTGATTCATTTTTGCTCTACAATTTTTTGCACGCCGTCCGTACCATTCATGGCATGGTGTAACTGCACTTGCTTACCCGATTCCATTCCATGAGTTAATGCCTCATATTCCATTGTTGACCCTTGCAGAATTGATGATTTCGCATCTCTTGTTCTCGCTTCGGTCATATACGGATATTCTTTCTTTTTGTATCCGTCCATAATGGCTTTCTCTTCGTCAGACATCTCAAATTTTTTGACTGTCTCATAAGCACCCAAAATCCAACCGCCGCAAAATTGGTCGGCAAGATAGGTTCTGTGCGCGGGCTTTCTTGCTCGGCAGGTTTTCAAAAATTTGCGGCGGTCGGCGGAAATCTGACGATAAACTACATCAAAGGCATAGGCTGAGATTTCTGCTCGATTTCCGATGCCGTAGAACATCATCGTCTTCCCGCGTTGGTAAGATTGGCACCCGAATATATCGGCAATCATATTTGCAACGCCCCATTGCCAGTCTGCCAATTTAAAAGCCATTTTTCGATCAGCTTTCTGTTCGGAGACTTGTGATAAGGCAATATCCACAGCATTGACTTCATACTTTTCCATTAATGCCTGAGCCTGCCTTAATGCCTGAGCGGCTTCATGTTCATTTGCCGACTTACTCAAGGCCAAACATTTCTTGATTTTGTCTAATGCTTTCTCTTTATCCATATTAAATCATTTTAAATCAATATCTTATATTTTCAATAAGGCAAAAAAATATAGATTGGTTGGTATTTTAATTTCGTACTCTTGCCCATTCGTCTTTTGCCTTGCTTTCGATTCGGTCTAGCCACTCAGCCAGGGCTGATACGCTTACGAACTTGGGGCTTTTTTTGTTTCCATCTGCTGAGATTACCGGCCATGGCAAGCTTTGCGCATTTGCTTTCCGGCGTGCTACTTCGGGGCTGAGGTTTAAATATTCTTTTGCCACTGTTTCAAGTGGAATGTGAGTATTGCCGTGTATCAGCATTAATCTAGTTTCTGTTGGCATTTTTGACATTTCTGTTTTCCTCGTTTGGCATATCAGATAAGTGCATTTCAAGCTCAGCCTGCTCATCTACCCATTTTTTAAATTCTGCCCATGTTTTAAACTTTTTAAGTTGGCCTTTCATTCTGTTGAGTTTGGCTGAGAGATAAAATAAAAACATCAAGCCTGTGATGAAAGTCCAAAATACCGAATCTGCCCAATGGCTAATATATAAGCAAAATCCAAGCATTAGACCTGAGAAAACGTCTTTAATTATGCTTTCGGTCAAGCTCTCGCTTGCGTTGTATGCAATAATGTTTTTGTCTCTGATTTCAATCATTTTGTTTCTCCAAAGTTCTCTTTTAATTTTCGATACAAATCCTTCGCGTGGTCGATGCTCATAAAAATGTCATCTTGCCCGATAATAATATCCACGAATCCTTGTTCTTGGTTGACTGCGATTTGAACTGGTACGCTGTCAGTCCATTGTGATAAGTCGATATTTGCCATTTTTAATTTCCTTTGCTTTTGTTGGTTCTGATGTATTCGGCTTTCTCTGTTGCCTCTTCGAATGTTTTATATTCTGCGATGGTTTTCGCTTTTCGTTTAAAGTGGCCGTTTATTGACCAGTGTTTTTTGTCATAAAAAGTGTCGACATATTCGACAATAATCCATGTGTTTTTTGGGCTTCGTTTAACGGCAATATTTGGATGTTGGCGGCTCATGTCTTTCTCCTTGCTAGTGCGGCCAGTGTCCGCCGTGCCAGTCGTCATTGTTTTTGGTTGTTTGCATTTTTATGTAGTAGATGATTGAGCAGGCGATTAATCCTGCTGAAAAACAAATTAATAAAAGTGCTAAATATTTCATTGTGTTGCCTCCAGTCTTTTTTTTCTGCGTTGGCGGTGTGCTTCTTGGTTTAGGATTGGCTCTGATTCTTTCAGTGCGGCAATGTAATGTTGCCAGCTTGCAATTTTGAGGAGCCATTTGAAATCTGATATTGACTGCTCAATGTGTTTGATCTCATCTCCAGTCAAAATAAATTTATTGGTTTTCTTTTCGCGCGTTGCAATCCCCTCTAAAACGTCTGTTGTGCTGTCGATCGCGATGTCGAGTAGAATAGACAACCGAAGTTTGAATTGCATATGGTCGTCAGAATTATCGAAATTGACTTTGGCGCGTTTCATCACTTCGAGTAGGGCAACATACAAGTAATGGCATTCGCACATTTGGAAGAAAATTTGGCCTGTTGCTTTTCCGGATTTGACTAGGTCAAGAAAATTTGTGTATCCGGTCAAAACGGCATTGACTGTTTCTTCCGATAGTGGTCTGTTGCTTGTTGCGTGTGCTACGAGCTGTATTGGGTTGACGTGTGATTGCCGGGCGGTATCAATTAAGTACAGACGTTTTTTGCAATATTTTTTCCGTGGGCGTTTGTTGGTTGCCATGGTTTTATTTCCGTGGTGTGCCGTCTATCCATTTACGGAATCGGATCCCGGTGATGCGTTCGACGGCGATTTGTACGATGATTAGGACTAAGATTAATATTGCCGGCATGGTTATTTCTGGTCTGTTGGTTCGAGAACGAGACCGCCTCCGATTAGTTCGGGATTTTTATCAAAATCGATAAAACCGCAGCCTTCCTGTGGGCATTCGATGTTGACGGTAATTGTTTCTTTGGCTGTCGCTTTGCCTGTCATGTAGCCTGCTGTTGCTATTAATATGGCAATTAAGATGTAGCGGATTTTCATTTTTTACCCTTTGTGTGGCCGTCTGAATATTCAGACGGCCTTTGGTTTTGTTTAGTCTGGTCGTCCGAAGTAAATATCTACATCGGCGAGGGATTTTTGAATTTCTTCGGCAATGTCTTGCGCTGCCTGCTCGATGACTGCGTCAATTTGTTGCAGTTCGTACCATAAGTGCAATGCGCCGGTATTCTTCTCAATGCGGAATTTCAACAACGCTTCGACAAAATATGGCTCGCCGCCTTGATATGGCGTGAAGCTAATGCCAAAACGCTCGAACATCTTCAAGTTTTTCTCAGTGGCGGCATCGTCTTTGCTTGTGAATGTGAAATTGATGCGGCCATCTTGTTCGCGGTAGCCTTGCTTGAATGTTGTGGTTTCGGTGTATTCAAGATTCAGCGCGAAATCTAAAACTTCGGCGGCTGTTGGATACGCTGCGTCTGGCTTTGACGGATTCTGAGAAACGATATTTCGGGCATTGTTGGTCAGAAAATGTGCAAATTCTGCTTGGTTCATTTTCTCAACATTGTTTTTGAGCCAGTTTTCTGCTGATGTTGTCTGAACCGGACGGAAAAATGCAACAAAATCGCCCCAGTCTGCTTGTACGGCTGTGTGACCGTTAATGATTGCGATGATGTTGATTTTTCCTGCTTTGTAGTCGGCATCGATAAAAATCTGCGTACCTTCCTGTTTGTGTTTTGTGACAAACTTGATGAGGCTTTTTGCGTCGTGAAATTCTGGTTGGCCTTTTTTATGCAAAGGCTTATCAAGCAGGGTTTCGTCTTTTGCATAGGCCCAATCAGTATCGTTACCGCAAGGATTGGCGATGATAGGCATGCCATTTGGAGCGGTGATGATGAAAGGCTTCTGAGCGGCTTTCATTGCGGTTTGAATCATGTTTTCTTGAATTTCCATTTTGGATTCCTTTAATGTTGATGCGGGTTATTCCGCGGGTTCTAGGTTTGCTGATTGTTAAGAGGTTTTGACCATTTTCAGCGATGAAGCGGGTTCTTCGACGGATTTCAGTTGCAGGTTGCCTTGCGCCGGATCGTCGGCTTGAATGTTGCCGTCAGGTGTAGCGAATACGATGCCGCCTTCGCGTTTTTCTTTTGGCAGTTTGGTTGTCACGTCGTGAGCAATTTTTACTGTTCCATGGCTGATGTTCTGCGGCGTGATTTTCAGTTTCACCGTCACTTCGGCTTGCTTGCCGTGAGCAAGGCAGGCGCGGACGGCTTCGGACATTGCCTCGCCGAGTTCTCGGTCTAACCATCCGCCGTTTACGGTCGGAATTTGTTTAGATGCGGCAACAAATTTCTTTTCTTTGGTTTCCATTTTTTGATTTCCTTTCAGTCAAAAATCAGGGTTGATACGATCAACAGCGCGGAAACGGCGATGTTGGCGGTGATTAAAATGGTTGTGGCTGTAATCATGGTTTCGATTTGGTTTTTTTGGCCGTCTTAGTTTGATTCAGACGGCCTTTGGTTTATAAGTTGTATGAGCTATTCAGGCTGTCAATTCGGAATTGAGCGTGTTCAAGCGCGATTTTCTCTGCTTCTTCTTTTGACATTTTGAAGTCTTTAATGAGGTGGGCAACTTGATTGTCGAAAGAGGTTTGATGTGTTTTTTAACTCGGTCAAGTTCTGTTTTGCACGCTTCCTCAGTTTCTTCAACAAAAAATCCCGTTGCGACCATGACTTGTTTTCTTGGAGTTGCCGGTTTCAGTTTCCGGAGCATTTGAGACAAGTGTTGTCTGATTGATTTCTTGGTTTCCATCGGTTGCCCTTTCGTAGGTTGTTTGTTTCGATGGGTGTAGTTTAGTAAACACTTAATTTGCAGTCAAGTAAAAAGTTTATTGTTTATTCAATAAATATTAAATTATCTGATTTTTAAGGGAATTTAATTTGCAAAAAAAAACGCCTAACAGAGATTGGTGATAGGCGGTTTCGGATGTATAGGTGAAAAAAACCGCCCAGTGGGCGGTTTTTTCTTTGTTTTTGTGCCTTATATCTCCGCCCTGAAGGACGGAGTTTTACGGCACTTGGTACTGATAAATCAGTTGTTCAAGTATTTTAAATCCATAGTCTTCTGCCGGTAACAGTCTTTTTTCTGCTACATCTCTTCGAGCTTCCACGCGCCTTTAATTTTGCCGCAGATTTTAAGCTGTTCAAGGTCGTGTTTCTCTACAGTTTCGGTTTCGTAGCGTTTGTTGTCGCTTAGGATTTTGACGCCGCCGGTAACGGTACGTTGCAGGCGTTTGGCACGCAGGCCGTCGGAGACGTGAATGAGGTACACGCCGTCTTCCACCATTTCAGTAACGGCGGTATCGACAAATATAATATCGCCTTCATCAATAGTTCCGGCCATACTGTCGCCGCGTGCGGTGATGATTTTGATGTGGGACAGGTTTCCTCCGAATTTGTCTTTGGCCCACAGGCGCGATACGTTGACGTAATCGACGACTTCCGCGGGCAAGTTTTCAGTACCATTGCCGCATGCCGCTTCGATGTTGAGGCGTTCAAAGCGGATTTGATGATCGTCATCTGAACCAATCGGGCTGTTTGGCGTGGAGTCCAAATAATATGATCCCATGCCGTAGTCTTCTTCCAATCGTCTGCTGACTTTTTCGCCAAAAGATGCTTTGCCACTCATCAATTGGGACAAAAGGCTTTTGTCTTTTGTCGGTAGGGTTTTGTCTTCAAAGAATTTTTTTAAATTCTCAATCCGTATTTCTTTTAATTCTGACTTATTCATAGCTATCTCCCAGCAGTAATATTCATATTCTATTTAGTTCCTACTAAACAAACAAATAATAAATATGTTTGCTTTTATGTTTAATGACTGATAAACTTGTTTAATGTTTGAAAATGGAGCAGATATGACTCACGCTGAATTTATTAAAACGCTTTCGACTAAGCGTGGAGCAAGGTCGGAATATGCCCAAAAGTTGGGTTTGTCTCTGTCGTTTTTGTGGCAAATCGAAAACCGAAGGGCGGTAACACCGAAGCGGTGTTATGAAAATGTAATTTTGCTTACCAATGGTCGGGTTTCTGTATCCGACCTGATTTCAGAAACGAGATCATAGTCTTGGTACGGATTTCTAATTTTCCCCCCATTACCGATTAACACGCGATTGGTAATTTAGCCTGCCCTCTCAAGGGGGGGGGCAGGCCTTTTTTACGCCTAAAAAACGTAAAGGATGACTGAAAATGAATAAAAAATATGCAACAAAAGCCGAAATTAATGCCGCCGCTCATGGCCGGTGGCGTGAGGTTTTGGAGGCTTGCGGGATTCCTTCTGAGATTTTGGACAAAAATCATCATCCATGCCCGTCCTGTGGCGGCACTGACCGATTCAGATTTACGGATGGCAGCGGCTCAAGTCGTGGTAGCGGTGTTTGGATTTGTAACCAGTGCAAGCCCGAAGGCGGTAGCCCGTTTGATTTGCTGATGGATGTGTGCGGATACAGTTTTAACGAGGCTAGAGACAAGGTTGCCTCCTTGCTTGGTTTGGCGCATGGGGACTTGGTAGATAAGGTTCCGAAACCGTTGCCTCCTCCTGCTCCGGTAAAAGAAGAAGAGCGCGATTTGTGGAGGCCCATCGTTCCTGTGCCGGAATATGCGTTGAAATCCATGACCTTTAGAAATGGATTTAGAAAATCAGATGACCTTATTTTTAAATCTGTTTTCCGCGATAGCTCCGGCGCGGTTTTGGGCGGCGTTGCCCGATTTAAAAAATCAGACGGCGGAAAAATCGATCTACCTTATACGTTTTGTGAGCATAAGAAAACAGGCGAGAAGATGTGGCGTTGGCGTTGTTGGGATGATCCGCGGCCGTTGTACGGTCTTGATTCTTTAGCTGCTGACCCATCATTACCGGTTTTGGTTGTTGAGGGCGAGAAATGCAAGACTGCGGCAGATGCCCAGGGTTATAACTATGTCGTCCTGACATGGCATGGCGGTTGCAATAACTGGGACAAGTCGGATTGGTCGGCGGTCGTTGATCGTGATGTCGTCTTGTGGCCGGATTGCGATTCGCTACGCCAAAAGCTGACGAAAAAAGAGCGTGATGCCGGCGTTGACCCTGAGTCTAAGCCATTCCTGCCACGCAATGAGCAGGGCGGAATGAAGGCGATGTTGGGTATTGCTGAGGTGCTGACAAAGCAAAATTGCCGCGTTTGGCTGGTCAACATTCCTGCTCCGGGGAGATGGCCTCATGGTTTCGATATTGCGGATGCGATTGCTGATGGCGGGCGCGTTGTCAATCCGTCCGAAGTTTTGAGCAAAATGGGCGCGGCGGATTGGCTGGTTGAGTATGTGCCGGAAGCGGAAAGGCCGTCTGAAAACTTTCCCACACCCATTCAGGATATGGAGCCGGAATCCGAGACGTTGCCTGAATCTCTTGAAGCAACAGGCGGTCAAGGGGGTGCGGGGGATATGGATGACGAATTTTTGTCCAAATTGCAAAAGCTGAAATCAGAATTTGGGCTTGTTGAGGGTAAGGACCACGGCGTGAACAGGAAAACTGGGGTTACATATACCCGAAAAGCCATGACTGTCCATTTCGGCAAAGGCGTTGTCGATGCTTGGTATGAATGGGGCCGTGCGCCGGTGCTGACTATGTACGAAATCAACCGTCTGAAAAAAGACTATGCGTTGATTCAGGCGGTCAAGGATGATGACACGCAGGGGATGATGGAACGTTTCATCTATCTTGATGGATCAGCATCGATTTGGGACAACAAACTATGGCGCGTTGTCCCTGAAAAGGCGGCCCGGCTGTCAATGACGCCTGACGGTTTTAAAATTTGGGTCAATAGTCCGAGCCGTATTGTAAAACGGTTCGACCGATTGGTCTTTGAGCCGGGTCGAGTGTTGTCTGACGACTATATCAATATCTTTCGAGGCATGCCGATTGAGCCGAAATTCCCGACTCCAAAAGAGGATATGCCCAAAAAAAACTACGAATTGTATAGATTGTTTCCCGAAATCAAGCCTATTTTGAATCTGATTAATCATTTGTGTAACGGAGACTACCAACAGGTCGAATATTTGTTGAATTGGCTGGCGTATCCGTTGCAAAACGTGGGCGCAAAGATGACGACCGCTGTTGTCATG
The DNA here is from genome assembly GCF_051963715.1 of Neisseria sp. P0001.S005. Taxonomy (NCBI): domain Bacteria; kingdom Pseudomonadati; phylum Pseudomonadota; class Betaproteobacteria; order Neisseriales; family Neisseriaceae; genus Neisseria; species Neisseria sp. P0001.S005. The sequence continues at coordinate 74,192 of NZ_JBQCTZ010000001.1, forward strand.
CACGGTCATATTCATGGCGCGGGTAAATCGTTTTTCTTCGAGGAAATCGTCAAACCAATGTACGGCGAATACGGCGCAACATATGGTCAAGAAGATTTAGAAAGCAATTACACGGCAAACCGCTCCGGCAAGATGTTTGGTATTTTTGAGGAGGTTTACACGAATCAGCAAAAATACAATAAGACAGGCAGCCAAAAGCACATGATTACCGGCAAGACGATGCGCGTCGAGCGGAAATTTCAGGATGCCTACGAAGAGGCGAACCATATGAATTGCGTGTTTTTGAGTAATGAATCGCAGCCTTTCAAAATTGAAGAAAACGACCGCCGTTATTTCGTTGTATGGCCTGAGAAAAAGTTGGACAAAAAATTGCGCGATGAAGTTTTAGACTGTATCGGAAATGATGGCGTCCGCCTGTTTTACAGTTTCCTGTTGTGTTGGAATTTTTATCTGACTTACGGGCAACAGGAAGCAGAAAACGAAAAAGGATACAAAGTAATCAAACTTGAAGAGCCTGTAAGATTCGATCCAAACACGCCGCCGCCGATGACTGCCGCGAAACAAAACGTCATTTCCTATGGCCGATATGCTTGGCAGACCTTTTATTCGGAGTGGGCTGGCGGTGGTATTAAAGACCTGCCGTTTTGCTGCTGCATTACAGACGACCTTTGGTTGGTTTACAAAGAGTGGTGCAGGCAAAACGGCGAGCGAGAAATGGGCAAAACCAAGTTTCTGCAACATATTGCTGAAAAGATGCCGCGGGCGCGGCGCTGGTGGCGGACGAAAAATAAAGATGGCGACGTATCGTGTCAAAACTGGATTTTTAAGCCGGCTGGCTGGCAAGCGGCGGACGGATTGCCGGAAATGGATGCCCTGGGCAATGAGGTTTTACGATTCCGCAGCGCTGGTTGGAGGTATCGCGGCGGTGAAGAAGTTTGACGATTGAGTCTGACATATGTATGATATTTTCAAAACGCGCGCGGCGGAGTTGTCGGGCGCGTTTTGTAGTTTGGATTTTTGGTTGTGCCATAAATTTGTGCCATTGTGCCATGCTCTGTGCCATATTTTAAATCGCTGAAAGCCTTATGGGGCATGGCTTTGTGCCATTGTTCCATAAATTTCAGCGATTTTTGCTTTACGCGAGAAAAAATTTATAGGTTTTCAAAATATGACACGGTGTATATATACCGTGTCATATTTTTTTGTGGCTGGATAATTTTTTTTCTTATGCGAGATTTTATAAAAAATTTATGGAACAATGGCACAAAGCCATGCCCCATAAGGCTTTCAGCGATTTAAAATATGGCACAGAGCATGGCACAATGGCACAAATTTATGGCACAGAGCTATGTGTCTGGCAGATTTGTATAAATAAAAGGCCGTCT
>NZ_JBQCTZ010000001.1:75676-124139 GCF_051963715.1 Neisseria sp. P0001.S005
GAGTTCAGACGACCTTTTGCACGGGGCTGGTCTGAGTTCAGACGACCTTTTGCACGGGGCTGGTCTGAGTTCAGACGACCTTTTGCACGGGGCTGGTCTGAGTTCAGACGGCCTTTTGCACGGGACTGGTCTGAGTTCAGACGGCCTTTTTCTCATTTATTCTTCAAATATTCCAACAATTTCAGCCATTTAGTATGAGGCATGTTTGCGAAACTGCTCATGCTTGGGCTTGTTTCCCATTTTTGGGCTGTTTTTAGTGTTGATTCCGTGATGTCGGCAACGTTCTGTTGTGTCAGCCCGTGCTGTTGGCGCAGGGCTTTCAGGTTTGCCGGTGTGTAACCAAGCTCAAAATTCTCAATCATACAAATCCCCATCTTCTGCCAACATAAAATCGTCTGCCGTGATTTGGTCGCAGACTTTTTTCAAGCTGTCTAACCATTCCGCCGTAACTTCAGGGCGGTTGTTATCCAAAAATATAAAATCAGACAACCAAAGCCCTATATTTGAGCGGTAGGCAAGGTGGCCTGTCTTGCTATCTTCTACTAAATCGCCACTGATAGGCTTCGTCGGTAAAATTCCAGTGTAAACGCCGTCAAAAGATTTCCGAGCCAAAAATCTAGGATATCGAGTATGAACGATAAATTCGTCCGTTTCTGATCGCGATTCTCCGTGAATTATTGCCGGGTATCGGTTGAAAATATTATTTTTACTCATTCTGACCTTTCAAAAAAAGCCACCATATTCGGTGGCTTGTCTTTTATCTGTTTTTAATGATTTTTTCAATTTCTGAAATCCAATAGCCACTATGAGGTTTTTTTGCATAGCCTTTAATGATTTCATCTGAAAGCTCAACTTCGCCATATTCTGTCAAAGAGCCAATATCATATTGATGGCGATACACTTTATAAGTGTTTCCTGACAGTTTTTCCAGGTGATATGAGCCAGTTTTGATGATTTCCATTTTGATTTCCTTTCGATTTATCCTTGAGGCCGTCAAGGTGGCGGTGGTTGGCTTGGTGCCTTTCCATGTGTATATAATACCGCGTTTAATGCGGTAATGCAAGGACTATTTTGTCAATTTTTGTAAAATCCGATACCGTTGCCATGCCTTTTTGGTTAATTTGCGATATAACCACCGAAAACTTTTTTGCCCCAATTTAAATCATCGAACATATCCCAAAATGCAGGAACATCAAGCGAATAGAATAAATGTTGCTCCCCGTTCTTGTATGTCATGATTTGAGCTGTTTTAACGTCTTCATTTCCAATTTTGATTTGTATGGCTGAAACTTCATGCACTTTAAACTCTTTACCATCTACAATTAAAAGATTTTGTTCAGGTTTGAACTCTACTTCTTTTGTTTCGCCGGTATTGATTCGATTGATTCGGGTAACAGTTTCATATTGGCGTTTTACTTCAACTTTTTCAGTTTTGATGACGTTTATTAAGAATTTCATTTTTTTTCTCCTATAAGCCCCTGTTATCCCGGGGCGCGGCGTGGTTGGTTTATTTCCAAGATTTTAGGGTATCTACAACGTGTTGCAGACGTTCTTCTTTATTTTCCAGCCCTTTTAAAGAGATGTCCTGTATAAAGTAGCCATCTTCGTTGCGGATGCCGGCATATCCTTTGTGCCAATCGATGGTATATTTTCGCTCAACCTGCTGTTCAGTAGTTTGTACGCCATCAAAAATTTTAGCGGTTACGGTAAGTTTTACGGTAGTCATGATATTTTTCCTTTTGCCCTTGTTAATCCGTTTCGGCCGTCTTTGTTGTCTGCCTATGTGTTTATAATACCGCATTAAATGCGGTATTGCAATACATAATTATGGATTTTTTTTCAACACATTGAATATTATGAATAAAAATATGAATAAGTTTCGAAGTTAAATTTATGATTTTGATATAATATCTCTTTAAAAATAAAGCCCTGCGGATTCCGACAGCGGCTAGGGATGGTCAGCGTGAAACAAAAACTGACTGAAAATGAAATTTGAACTTGATTTACTTTTAAAATGGTGGGCTGACTGGTCTGCCAAGCGAGAGGATAACGGCTTAGGCTTCGGTTGTAGCCGGTTCAATCGGTTGATGGCGGCAGGTGAGCTTCCGCCGCGAACGGAATTTGTGGCTATCCTGCCTTACGGCGTTGACGGCGATGGAATAGCAAGTGTGATGGATCAGGCGATTTGTCGGCTGAATCCTAATCGCAAGCAAGCAGTCGAGACAGAATACAGGCGCATAGGGACTCAATACGCAAAGTCCAAGGCGTTGGGTATCACACAAAAAGCGTATGAGCGCCGGCTGGCAAATGCCCGTTTGAACTTGATGGCTGATGTAGCTGTTAAAAAGTTGTTAAAACGCTATTGACGTCTTGGGGGATTTTTGTTTAAATTATGGCAAGCTGTGTTTAACTGTATGTACGGTTAACGCAGCTTTTTCATTTTTCAGTCAAAAAAAGCGCGGATAGCCCCTCTGAACAGGATTCAGGCGGGCTTTTGCGTTTGGAAAGAATTATATGGGTCGATTAAAACAAATGTCTTCACGGCTCCGACCTGTTGAGCAAAACAGAATCGCCGTGAAGCATCCACCAAAGACGGCGGAAAAGCGTATGCGCGGGCGAGGATGGATGAAACTGCGCGAATCCGTGTTGATTCGTGACCAATATCAATGCCGGAAATGCGGTTGCATTGTGCTTCCAAAAGATGCCGAGTGCGATCACATCGTTACGCTGGCGGATGGTGGCAAAGATGAAGCGGAAAACCTGCAAACACTTTGCAAAACCTGCCATGCCGAAAAATCCGCCGCCGAAAATCGCCGGCGAAATCGTGGCTGGTAGGGTAGGGGGTGTCAAAAGTTCACAGGGCTTCCCCTCGGAAACCCCCCGCCCTCCCATTTGCAGAATTTTTTCCCCTGTGAAACTGTTAAAGCGATATTTTAACAGGTTGATTAACATTGAATTTTTAGCATTTTATGCTACAAAAGGCCGCCTTGAAAAAGCGGCTTTTTTTATTGGAATTTCACTATGGCAATGAATGAACAAAAGGAGTTGTTTGCCAAAGCGAAATTGCGAGGGTTGTCGAACCGAGAGGCTGCGATTGCGGCGGGGTATAGCGAAAAGACGGCCAGCGCAAGCGGCAGTCGTTTGGCAAAAGATGTTGATGTTTTGGCGGAAATTGAACGCCTGAAGCGTATTCAGCCGACGGAGCCAGTGTCCGTTGTTGTTGAGCCAGCTTCTGTGTCGGTTGTTCCTGATGTGCAGCCGGCTCAGGCGGTGCCAGTGGCAGAAAGGTCTGTTGAAACATCGGAGAGTTTAGACCGTATCGCATTATCGGCGCGGGAGCGTGCCATCGTTCGCGGTACTACGATTGAATTGGATGGTGTTTCCTATGAGCAAACCGACCCGAAAGACCAGTTGATTCTGTGTTCTTTGGGCGTGATTTCTTTAAACCGGCAGCAGATTGATGCTGCCAAGGCGTTGTTGGGATATTTCCACGGAAAAGTTGCAGATCAGGGCAAAAAGGATGTCGAACGCGAACGCGCCCATGATGTTGCCGGTGGTAAGTTCAGCCCGATGAGGCCGCCTGAGCCGGTGCAGGGTAGATTATGTTGAAAAAAGCTTGGTCAACCGCTTGCCCTGATTGGAAAGAACGAATTATAGGCAGGAAAAGCCTGATTCCGTTTCCTCCGTTGTATCAGGAGCCTGCCGAAATGGCGTTGCGCATTTTCAAGCAGTTGCGCTTGGTGGATGTGCCTGGTGAGCCAATGATGGGCGAAGTCACGCGCGAATGGGTATATGACTTTGTTGCGGCCATTTTTGGCGCATACGACCCTGATTCCGGTGTGCGGTTGATTCAGGAGTTTTTCTTGCTGATTAGCAAGAAAAACATGAAATCTACCTTGGCTGCCGGGGTAATGTTGACTGCGCTGGTTCTGAATTGGCGGCGTGAAGCTGAATTTTTCATTATCGCTCCTACTGTTGAGGTCGCAAACAATAGCTTTAAGCCTGCGAAAGCGATGATACGGGCTGATGAAGAGCTTTCCGCCTTGTTTCAGGTGCAAGACCATACGCGGACGATCACGCACCGAACGACTGGGGCAACGCTGAAAATTCTTGCTGCTGAAAGCGATACCGTTGCCGGTATCAAAGGCACCGGCGTTTTAATCGAGGAGGTTTGGCTGTTTGGCAAACGCTCAAAAGCGGCTGATATGTTTACCGAGGCTAAAGGTGGCTTGGCCAGTCGTCCGGAAGGCTTTGTGATTTACCTCTCAACGATGTCCGATGAGGCACCGGCAGGCGTATTCGCAGACTTACTCAAGCGAGCGCGTGAAGTCCGAGACGGTAAGCGTGTTGATAACCGTATGTTGCCGGTCTTGTATGAGTACCCGCAGGAGATGTTGGATAACGGGACCTACCGTCTGCCTGAAAACTTTTATGTCACGAACCCTAATATTGGTGCTTCAGTTTCAGAAGCCTACCTGATGGGGGAATTTGAAACAGCCAAGGCGGACGGAGAAATCGCGCTTCGCCGATTCATGGCGAAGCATTTGAATGTGCAGATTGCCTTGTCTCTGACTGCTGATTATTGGGCAGGAGCGGAATTTTGGGAGGATAGTGGAAAAAATCCCGAAATCAATTTGGATTGGATGCTCGAGCACTGCGAAGTCATCGACATTGGTGTTGACGGTGGCGGTTTGGATGACTTGTTGGGTATTTCTGCCGTTGGCCGTCTGAAAGACAATCCGCGGATGTGGGCGGCTTGGTTTCATGCTTGGGCGCATCCGTCGGTGTTGGAGCGGCGAAAGGAAATCGCGCCTGTTTTGTTGGATTTTGCCAAGCAGGGGGATTTGACGATTGTCCACCGCATCGGCGATGACAGCGATGAGGTGGCTGGGATTGTGGCTCGGGTTTATCAGAGCGGTTTGCTGGATAAATGTGGGCTTGACCCGCACGGGGTCGGTGCGATTTTGGACGCGATGTTGGAATATGGCGTTCCGGAAGATGCGGTCGTTGGTGTGTCGCAGGGCTGGAAATTGGGCGCGGCGATTAAGACGGCGGAACGCAAGCTTGCGGAAGGCTGTTTTATCCATAGCGGCAGTGCGATGATGAATTGGGTGGTCGGTAATGCCCGCGTCGAGCCTCGCGCCAATGGTATTTTAATTACCAAGCAGGCGAGCGGTTCGGCGAAAATCGACCCGTTGATGGCGATGTTTGACGCGGTGTCGCTTTTGTCGCTGAATCCGACAGCCCGTGGTGCGTCGGTTTATGAAACACGCGGAATCAGAATGTTGTGAGATAGGATATGGCGAAAGAGAAGAAAGCCAAAAACAAAAGCCGCCCGCGTGCTGACTCGGGCGGCTTGGTTTTTGAGGGGTTGAACGACCCCGCGTTGTTGGAATTTATCCGCAGCGGCCAAATCGGCGGCGGCGTGGGGATTGATGGTCGGCAGGCTTTGTGCAATGCCGCACTTTATCGGTGTATTACCTTAATCAGCCAAAGTATCGGGATGCTGCCGTTGAATGTGCTGCATAACGATGACGGGCGTGAAACTGCTACGGAGCATCCTGTCTGGAAACTGCTGAAACGGCAGCCGAATAAGTTTCAGACGGCCTATGAGTTCAAAAGTCTGCTGCAAAGCCATGTTTTGCAATATGGCAATGCGTATGCACGCATTATCCGTTCGCGCGGTCAGGTCATCCAGCTTGTGCCGATTCATCCGACTGCGGTGCAGGTTAAGCAGCGTGACGACTGGAGCGTGCATTATGTGGTTACGCGAAAAGACGGCGGTTTGCTGGATTTCGAGGCGGATGATGTATTGCACCTGCGCGATTTGACCGACGACGGCTTGGAGGGCATGAGCCGCGTGAAGTTAGCGAAACGGGCATTGGGAATTGCTTTCGATGCGGAGGATGCGGCAAGCCGTATTTTCTCGGAAGGGGTGATGGCCGGCGGTTATCTGGCAACGGACAAGGCGTTGAGCGATAAGGCGTACAACCAACTTCAGGAATCCTTGCATAAGCGGTATAGCGGCAAAGCGAATGCCGGCCGTTTTATGATTTTGGAAGAGGGTCTGAAGGCTGAGAAGTGGGGCAATACTGCTTCTGACGCGCAGCATATTGAAAACCGAAACCATCAAATAGAGGAAATTGCGCGGATGTTTGGTGTGCCGCGCCCGCTGCTGATGATGGATGACACGTCGTGGGGTAGCGGTATCAGTGAATTGGGTGTGTTTTTCCTGAAATACGGACTTTTGCCTTGGTTCACGATGTGGGAGCAGGCGTTGACGCGATCTCTGCTTACGCCTGCTGAGCAAGACCGCTTGATATTCAAGTTTAATGCCGGTGCGCTGTTGCGCGGCAGCTTGGAGAATCAGGCGGAATTTTTTGCCAAAGCTTTGGGTAGTGGCGGTCATGGAGCATGGATGACGCAAAACGAAGTGCGCGAAATTTCCGACCTGCCGAAATCAACAGATAAGTCTGCCGATACTTTGCGGCAGGCGCAACAAGGAAAGAATTATGAGCCTGAAAAAACTGCCGCAGATTAGTGCGTTGTCTGCTATGCCGAAATCGCTGTCTTTTGATATGCGCCCTGATGCGGCGAACCGTTGGGACAGCGGGGTCAAGGCGAAAACCGAAACCGACAATGTCATCACGATGTACGACCAAATCGGCGAAAGCTTTTGGAGCGAGGGGGTAACGGCCAAACGCGTTGCCGCCGCGCTGCGCGCTATCGGCGACAAAGAGGTCGTCGTCAACATCAACAGTCCGGGCGGCGACTACTTCGAAGGTATTTCCATCTACAACCTGTTGGCGCAACATCCGGCGAAGGTAACCGTCCAAATCATCGGCCTTGCCGCTTCCGCCGCCTCCATGATTGCGATGGCGGGCGATGAGATTCTGATGGGCGAAGGGTCATTTTTGATGATACACAACGCGTGGAGCCTTGCTATTGGCAATCGTCACGATTTGGCGGGCAGTATTGAGACGCTGGCGCAGATTGATGATGCGATGGCTGATTTGTATGCCGCGCGTTCGAGCCTGTCGAAGGCGGAAATCGTCGGCATGATGGATCGTGAAAGCTGGATTGGGAAATCGAAAGCCCTTGAGGATGGTTTTGCCGACGGCGAAATCGATGTGAAGGAAATCGAACAGTCCGGCGACAGTGAGCAGAAGAAGGCGATGGCTTTGATTGAGTCAAGCCTCGCGCAACAGGGATACAGCCGCGCCCAACGCCGCGATGTGTTCAACAACTTATTCCACGGCACGCCCCGCGCTGCCGAACCTGCCGTCAAGCCGTGCGCTGGCGGCGATTTGAAGACGGCGCAAGCCTTGCAGACTTTAATTCAAACCATGAAAGGTTAAACCATGAAAAAAATGATAATTGCCCGCGGCTTGGTTGCCGCTTTTGCCGATGCCGGCAATACTGCGCCCGATGTGGGCGCGTTGCTGGCGGAATTGAACAGTTCCTTTGCCGCATTCAAAGACAGCAAAGAAAAAGAAATTGCCGCTTTGCAGCAAGGCAGTGAAGAAGCCAAAGCTTCTTCAGCCAAAACCGAAGCCGAAATTTCCAAACTCCAAGCCTCTATCGACGACTTATCTGTACAAATGGCCGCCGCGCAAATGAACGGCGGTGCGGGTAAGTTGGATAAGGAAGCGCAGGCGGCGGTTGACGCTACTGTGTCGTTTATGAAGTCCGGCGAAGTACGCGCGGATTTGAAAAAATCGGACGATTCAAACGGCGGCTATTTGGTGCCGAAGGAATGGGACCGCACCATCACCGATAAGCTGCGTACCGTATCGCCGCTGCGAAAGCTGTTTAAGGTTCAGACGACATCGAAGCCGAAATTCAGCAAACTGTACAATATGCACGGCGCGGGCAGTGGCTGGGTGGGTGAAGAAGATGCCCGCACCAAAACCGATACGCCTACTTTCAAATCTTTGGATTTTGAAACAGGTGAAATTTATGCGAATCCGGCTGCTACTCAGCAAATGTTGGACGATGCCGAAATCAATCTCGAAGCCTTCCTTGCTGATGAAGTGAAAACTGAGTTTGCCGTTGCCGAAAACAAAGCCTTTATCAGTGGTGACGGTCAAAAAGGCAAACCGACCGGCTTGCTGACCTATGCCGAGGGCGGCACCAATGCAACCAAGCACCCTTTGGGCGCAATCAAGGTTGTCAAATCCGGCAATGCGGCGGCGGTTACTGCTGATTCGGTTATTGATTTGGTTTACTCGCTGCCTGCCGAATACTCGCAAGGCGCGGGCTTTATGATGAACCGAAAAACGCTTGCCGCCGTCCGCAAACTGAAAGACGGTCAGGGTAATTACCTGTGGCAGCCGAGCTATCAGCAAGACCAACCGTCCACGTTGTGCGGCTATCCGGTTTATGAAGTCGCCGATATGCCTGATGTTGCCGCGAATGCGCTGTGTATCGCTTTGGCGATTTCAGCCGTGCGTATATGATTCTTGACCGCAAGGGCGTGAGCATCCTGCGTGACCCATATACGAATAAGCCGTTCGTTCAGTTCTACACAACTAAACGCGTCGGCGGCGGTGTGGACAATCCTGAAGCCTGCGTGTTGCTGAAAGTAGCGGCTTAATTTGAACAGGCCGTCTGAAAACGAGCTTCCGCCTGTATGGGTAGCGGCGTTTAGTTTTCAGACGGCCTTATTTTGAAAGGTAATAATCATGGCAAAATTTACTAAATCGTTTTTAGGCGTTCCCGATGGGGAGATTTATCCCGTTCAGTATGAAAAAGGCGATGAGGTTCCGGCTGAGTTGCTGGATGCTGCGAAAGAAGCAGGCTGTGTCAGCAGTAAGAAAGGCGATTCGAAGCAGCCTGAAGACCCGCCGTCCGACAATAAGCAGGATGGTGGTGCGGGTAATAAAACCGATACTCAGCAGACCGGCGAAGGCGAAGGTCAAGGCGAAGGTCAGGACGAGGGTCAAGACGGCGATAAGGGCAGTCAACAGACTGAGCAGCAATGATAACCCTCGAATTGGTCAAGCTTCATCTTCGCGTTGACGGCGAGGATGAGGACGATTTGATTCGTCTTTATTACGAAGCGGCTGTGTCTGACTGTGCGGCTTATTTGAACCGCCCTTTGTATCAAGATGAGGCGGCGGCAAGTGAAGCTGCTAAAGCAGGTAAGGCGGATGGTGTAGTGCTGAATTCTTCTATCCGCAATGCTATTTTGCTGACGGTCGGGTATTTGTATTCTACCCGCGAAGATGGCGCGGTCGGGTTGCCGCGTGCCGCTCGGCGGCTGTTGGAGCCGTTTCGCAATTTGCCCGGCGTGTAGTCGGGTTTCTAGATCGGTTAAGCGTAAACCGTACGCCCCAAAACGCTCTTCTGCTTTATTTTATTCTGATTAGGGCTTGATACGGCGTTGCCCGACTTCTTTGGGTGCAGCTAAGGCTTGCGGCTGACTTTTTGAGTGCGAGCCAAGATGAAAAACCGTCCGAACGGCAGATTTCGGGCGGTTTTTCGATTTTACGCATTACAGATTATGGAAACGTCAAATAAGAAAGCGGTTTTAGCGTATATCCGAAAAAATCCGGGTTGTACGGCGACGGCTGTTGCTAATGAGGTGTTTGGCAAATGGCGTTGGAGCGGTTGGATTTTTGCGCGAAACGATATTAATGCGCTTTGCGACGAGGGTTTGGTCAGCGAGCGTTTTTATCGTGGAATTTCGGTGTTTTACCCTGTGGAAGTTAAAGAGGAGGCGTGAAGATGGAAAAAGACAATATCAATCCGGCACATTACCGCCAGCAGCCGTATGAGTGCATCGAGTTTACGGAAAATATGAATTTCAACTTGGGCAATGCGTTCAAGTATATTTGGCGGTATCAGGATAAGAACGGTACTGAAGATTTGAAAAAAGCTCGGTGGTACCTGCAAAGACAGTTGGAATGCTCGCCATTGTATTCGCTGTTGGGTTTAGAACTTTGTAAAGACTTGAGCCGAAAATTGGAGGAGTGCAGGCGTTACGGAAAGTTCGTAGTTGGGCAATATCTTTTGCTGGTCGGCATCTTGTCCTATTCTTTTTGTGAAGATAGCAAAACTTTATCAAATTCGATTGAAATATTAGATGATTTTATTAAGCGCATTGAATGTGACGAAGTAGGAATTTGACGGCTTATTAGGCGGCGGATAATATCGGATACTATTTTTTAAAGGGAATATGTATGAAGATTTTGTTGTTGTCTGCTGTTTTGCTTGCGTTGGCGGGATGTGGCGGCGGTGAGCGTGTGGACGCTGTGCCTTCGGCTTCTTCAGTCGGTGCGGCTTCGTCCCCTGCACTGCCTGATGGTTCGGGATGGGTTTATTCGGGGGTCGTTGATGAAATGCGGGGTAAGACTTCTTATATGGCGAAGCTGCGGTCGGTCAATCGGGTCGATATTGGCGGCGGTCATGGTGATGTCGGGCTTGATTTGATTTTTGGCGGTTATGAGGAATATGATTTCCCGATTGCGTTGTTTAGGTTGTCTGACGGGGAGTTTGCTGAGTGCGGGTCTGACGGCTGCAAGGTCGAGTATCGGGTTGATGATGGCGCGGTGTTGGGTATTTCGGGATATCTTGCCGATTCGGGCAGTATTATGGGTTGTTCGGCTCGGACGGTCGAGGAGATGGGCATTACTGGCTGTATGATTGAGAATTCGGCGTTGTTTTATAGTCTTCTCGACGGTCGGAAGATGGTTGTGGAGGTCGATATTTCAGGTCGTGGTCCGACGCAGTTTGTGTTTGATGTGTCGGGGTTACAGCCTTTGGATAAGTGGCCCGGCTTGGCTGTGGTTCATCGGAAGTAGTTTTTTGATTTGAGGTCGTCTGAATTTCAGACGGCCTTTTTGTTTGGGGCGGGTATGAATGCTGGTCAGTTGCGGCATCGGGTCGAGATTCTTCAGCGTGTGAAGGAAAAGGATAAGTCGGGCGCGACTGTGATGGTATGGCGTCTGTTGTGTAGGGTGTGGGCGGATGTTCGGCATGTGTCGGGGTCGGAGACGATGCGGCATGATGTGTTGTCGGCTTCGGTGCGGGCTTCGGTGCGTATCCGCTGGCGGGCTGGGATTTCGGCGGATATGCGGGTTCGGACGGAGAATGGGGTTTATGTTATCCGTGCGGTGATTCCTGATTTGCGCCGCCGTGAGTTTTTGGATTTGACGTGTGAGAGCCTGCCTGATGAAAGTGGAAATTGATGCGGATTTTTCCGATGCGATTGCGCGGTTTGAGAGTTTGCCGGAGGCGGTGGGCGAGAAGCTGCGTTGGGCGGCGTTTCAGGGTGTGAGCTTATTGCGCGAGGAGATTAAGATTCAGGCTCCGCGCCATCATAAGCGGCATTATTTTTATAGTAAGGGCAGCCGCAATGCTGATGGGAGTAAGCGGCGATATGATTTTGAGCCGGGCGATTTGAGACGCTCGGTTTTTGCTTTTTATGATAAGTCGGATTCGGTTGACGGCCGTCGTGCTGTGTATCAGGTCGGTTGGCGTGATAGAGAGGGCAGCCGTGGCCGGTATGAGGGAGGTTCGCTTAAGGCCGTCCCTTATGGCTATATGGTGCATAACGGGGTGCGTCGGAAAAATGGTAAGTCGATTGCGCCGCGTCCTTTTTTGTCCCGTGCTTTGAAGATTCAGGGGGCGAAGATGGAGGCGGTAATGCTGGATGCTGTGTTGGAGGTGGTGCGTGGAAGAATCTCTGATTAGTGCGATTAGCCGTGTTCTGCCTGATGTGGATGTTTATCATGACTTCGCGCCGGAAGAAGCTGAGTTTCCGTTGGTGATTGTGCAGCGGGTCGGCGGCGCGGGCTGTTTGTTTTTAGACCATAACGATGATGGGTATGAGGTGCGATTTTCTATCTCGGTGTGGGATGTTGACCGTTTGGGGGCGGTGAAGAAGAGCCGTGCGGTGGAGCGGTCGGTGTTGGATTCGTTGGAAGGTTATGCGCTGTCGGCGGCGGATGCGGTCGTTTTGGACGATGGCCGGCGCGGGATGGTGCAGGATTTTGTTTTTATGACTGCTTAGGCGGTTTTTGTTGGCGGCTGTCTGTTTGGGCGGTCTTTTTTATTTGGTTTTTTAAGGATTTTGATATGGCTGTAACTTTGGCTAATGGTTCGATCGTGCAGATTGCTACGAAGCTGGTGACTGAGAAGAAGGTCACGGCAATCTCTAATGAGGCTGAGGCGGTGTGTACTGCTACGGCGCATGGTTTGCAGAATGGTGATTATGTGGTGTTGTTTTCCGGTTGGGGCGTTTTGAATGAACGTGTCTTCCGTGTGACGAGCGTTGATGCGAACAGTTTTAAACTGGACGGCATCGATACGCGCGATGAAAACAAGTTCCCTGCCGGTTCGGGCGCGGGCAGTTTTCAGAAGGTCGAGGCGTGGCAACAGGTCACGCAAATTATGGAAGTGTCGAGTTCGGGCGGCGAGCAGCAGTTCGTTGAATTCGGCTTCTTGGAAGATGACTTCGAGCGTAAGCTGCCGACGACCCAATCTGCGTATTCGATGACGTTCAAGATTGCGGACGACCCGAATCTGCCCGGATATAAGGCGGCGCAGGCGGCAAGCGACAGCGGTAAGCTGACGCCGATGCGTATTATTCTGAAAAATAAATCGGTGGTCGTGTACAACGGCTATGTGAGTATGAGTCCTATGCCGAAACTCGTCCGTAACGAGGCGATGGCGGTCGATATGACTTATTCGCTGTCCGGTTTGTTTAACCGCTATTTGTAATTTCGTCTGGTCTTTGGTGGACTTGTGTAACTTTGCCGCCCTTCGGGGCGGTATTTTTTTGGGAAATTGTGATGTCTAAATTGAAATTGGCGCATGCGCCGACTTTTAAAACTGAAGTGAAGATTCCGACACCTGCCGGCGAGCCGGTTGCGGTGGAATTTGAGTTTGTTTGGCTGAGCCGTAAGGCTATGGTTGAATTCGCGGATGATTGTGACCGCAAAGACCTGAGCGATGCTGATTTGGTGTTGAAAATCACGAAGTCTTGGGGCTTCGAGGATGAATTAAATGCTGAAAATATGGCGTATCTGCTGGATGAATATCCGTCGGCGGGCATGAAAATTCTGAGTGCTTTCTATCAGGCGTATAACGGCGCGCGCGAAAAAAACTGATTGCCGCCGTCCGCGCGATGTTTTCTGACGACGAGAAGACGGTCTCGTCGTTGGGATTCTTCGGCTTTGATGCGGATGATGTGACGGCGGATGAGGTGGAGGTGTGGCCGAACAATTGGGAGGCTGTGCAGTTGTTTTCGTCGGTCTGCGGTCAGTGGCGCGTCAGTATGGCGGGGGCGTATGCGCTGGATTATAAGGCGGTCGCCGCGGCTATGGATTTGATGGGGATTAAGAAGCGGCGGCGGAAGAAGTTGTTTGAGTTTGTGCGCGTGATGGAGCGTGAGGCGTTGTCGATAATGGGCGAGAAGAAAGATGGCTAAGAATACGATTAAGGCCGGTTTAGATGTCAGCGATATCGAATCCGGCGCGAAAAAGGCGGGCGTTGCGCTTCGCAGTATCGGCAAGGCGGCGAAGGACGCGGGTCAGCAATCGGCGGCTGGCGCGGCGGCGACGGCGGCGGGCTATGATAAGGCTGCGAAGGAAGCGGAACGGCTGGCGAAGAAGCAGGAGCGTGCTACTCAGTCCATTATTAATGCGGTACAGCGTGAAATTGCTGTTCGTGAGTCTGGCGGGCGCGGTACGGCGGCTTATTATGAGTTGCTGGCGCGTCAACGTGGTGCGGATGTTGCAAAAATCAGCGAGATTACGCAGGCTTTGAAGCGGCAAGAGAGTCAACTGAAGCTGAATAATATTTCCGTAGGGCAGTACAACAATGCGATGCGGATGGTTCCGGCGCAGTTTACGGATATTTTTACGCAGTTGGCCGGCGGGCAGAATCCGTTTTTGATTGCGCTGCAACAGGGCGGTCAGCTTCGTGATTCGTTCGGCGGCTTCGGCAATATGTTCAAGGGATTGGCGGCGAGTATCAATCCTGCAACGGTGGCTCTTGGTGGCTTGGTTGCCGGATTAGGGGCTGTCGGTAAGGCGTATTACGACGGGGCGGAGGAATCTAAGCGTTTTTCTGCTGCGGTCATCTTTGCCGGCGGTAGCGCGGGCGCGGCATCGGGTAAGTTGATGTCGATTGCCGATTCGGTCGGCAATGCGACGGGCGGATGGTCTGAGGCGCGCTCGGCGATATTGGCTTTTGTTGAGAGCGGCTCGGTCGCGGCTGAAAACTATGGTCGGTTTGCGGAATCTGTGGTCTTGCAGTCTAAGGCGACGGGCAAGAGCGTGGAGGATTTGGCGCGCGTCTATGAGGAAATCGCGGACGACCCGTTGAAGGCGGTCGTCAAGTTTTCGCGCGTTTATCAGACGCTGAATGCGGATGTCTATGAGCAGGCGCGTGCTTTGATTGAACAGGGCAGACAGCAGGAAGCTGTGGCTTTGGTACAAGGCAAGTTCGCGGACGAATCTCAGCAGATGACTGAGCGCGTACTGGAAAATCTAGGCGCGATTGAGCGCGGCTGGAATGCGGTTAAGAAGGCGGCGTCGGAAGCTTGGGAGGACATGAAGTCCATCGGGCGAGAAGCTACGCTTGAGAGCCGGTTGGCTGAAAAACGGCTGTTTTTGCAACAAATTCCTGAGAATCCATACACGCAGCCGCAGATTGACGCGGCGAAGCGCGAAATTGATTTGTTGGAAAAGCAAATCAAGATGCGTGATGAGGCGCAGAAGCAGGCAGCGGCTATCCGAAAAGAGCAGGCTGATTCGGTCAGATATGTCGCTGATTTCGACCGTCTGAAGGAGCAGACTCAGAGCAAGGCTGAAAAATTTGCGCGCGAAGAGCGGCAATGGCAGGAAAAGCTTAATGCACTTAAAAAGCATGGCAGTAATCAACAGATTGCCGATGCGGAAAAGGTGCTTGCCCGGTTGCGTCAGCAGCACAAAGAGGAATTGGCGGCTGAGGCGGCGCGCGCTGCGAAGCGGTCTCAGCGAGAAGCCAAGCAAAACAAGGAAAAATATACCGTAAACCGTGCTGTTTTGGAGCAGGCGGCGAAATATGATTATGCAGGACTTGAAAAACGCTACGGTTTGCCTAAGAACCTGCTGGCTGCTTTGTCTATGCAGGAGTCGCGCGGTAATGTGAATGCAATTTCGCCGGTTGGTGCGCGCGGTACGATGCAGTTTATGCCTGCAACGGCGAAGCAGTACGGCGTTGACGTTCGAAGTGTTGCTTCTTCTGCCGACGGTGCGGCTCGCTATTTACGCGATTTGCTGAAACGGTATGACAACAATATTGTCAAAGCGTTGACTGCTTATCATAGCGGCGAAGGTAATGTAAATAAGGGGCGTATCGGCCCTATTGGCAGGAAGTATGCGCCGGAGGTGTTGGCGCGGCAAAACTGGTTGAACGGCGGGCGTGGCGAAATTGTTGATGATCCACGTCGTGAGTTTTACCGCCCTTCCGCTTCTAAAAGTAAGCCTGAGCTTACCGATTACCAAAAGTGGCAGCAGGATTTCAACAAACGGCAGCTTGCGGTAAACGCGGAGCTTTCTTTGTCTGCCGCCAATGTCAATAAGATTTATGCGGAGCAGCTTCGGTTGCTGTCTGACCCGACCTTTGAAAAATGGTCGGCATCGGAGCGTCAGGCGGCTATGGATTTGGCGGTTAAAGCCGACAATCAGGCAGATTTGACGAAAGAGGCGAAGAAATACGCGGATGCGCTGCGTGAGCTTGAGGCGGCAGGGCAACGTGATTTTGACGATCAGTTGTTTGAGTTGTCGTTGCTTGGCAAAACGCGCGAGGAAGTCGAGCGACTGACTGCTGCGCGGAAGTACGACAAGCTGATTGCTGAGGCTAGTGCTTCGGGTGCTAGTGCTGATGTCATTAAGAGCTTGCAGACTGCGAAGCTTGACAACGATGGCCGTCTGCAAGAGCAATTACGCTTGGCGAAGGAAACCAAAGAGGCTTTCGGTAACGATTGGCTGGCCGGTATTTCAGACGGCATGAGGAATTATGCTGATTCCTTCCAGTCGATGCGTGAGGGTATGGCGGATGTCGTGTCGGGGTCGCTCGGTAAGATGTCCGATGCGTTGGCTGATTTCGTGGCAACCGGCAAGGCTGATTTTCGCAGTTTGGCTGTTTCTATTCTGCAAGATTTGTCTAAGATGCTGATTAAGATGGCGTTGTTTAACGCAATGAAGGCGGCGATGAGTGCTTGGGGCGGCGGCGGATTCAAAGACGGCGGCTTTGTGCAGCAATTCTCCAACGGCGGTGCGGTGTGGGGCGCGGGTACGGCGACGAGCGACAGTATCCCTGCTATGTTGTCTAATGGCGAGTTTGTCATCAATGCGGCGTCCACGCGCCGTCATCGTGCTTTGCTGGAGGCCATCAATAAAAACCGCTACGCTTCGGGCGGGGTGGTCGGCGTTGCGCCGCAGGTCGCTGCTTTGGGCGGCGGAACGGGCGGCATGACGGTAAACATTACGATTAACCGTGACGGGTCGTCTGATTCGTCGGTTGACGGTGATGTTGAGATGGCGAAGCAATTGGGTGCGGCTCTGCCTGCGATGATTGAAAATTGGTTTGTCAATAATGTGGTTCGGGTCGGCGGTCGTTATCACGGCAGCCGTTGATTCGGTCTAAGAGGTTTTATGGCTAAGGTTTTTAAATGGCAGGTTACGTCGGAAAGTACGGCGAAACACTCGTTTAATGTTCGAACGGTCAAGTTCGGCAATGGGTATGAGCAACGTCAGAAATTGACGCTGAAGCCGAAAATGCAGACTTGGCAAATCCGTATTGTGGGTATGAAGCCTTTGATTGAGGAAATCAAGGGCTTTTTTGATTCGTGCGGCGGTGTGGAGCCGTTTTTCTGGACTCCGCCGGGTCGTGAGCGTTTGTTGGTCAAGGTTGTCGAGTACACGGAAACGCCGAAGGGCGGCAAGGTGTATGAGCTTTCGACGGAATTTGAGGAGGTGATGGCATGAATGCGCGAATGAAGGCGATGTCTGGAACGATGCTCAAGGCGTTGTCGGCTACGCAACAGGATGCGTTGGTTGAGATGTGGGAAGTTGATTTTCGCGCTTTGGGTGGGGAAGTTTTCCGTTTCTGCAATCAGTTTAACGAATTGAACCAGGCGGTCGTTTGGAAGGGGCAGGAATATACGCCTTGTCCTATTTCGGCTGAGGGGTTTGAGATGACTTCGCAGGGTGCTGGCAACCGTCCGACGTTGACGGTTTCAAACCTGCTCGGGTTTGTGACCGGCGCGGCTGACCAGTATAACCAATTGGTCGGAGTGGATGTCGTCCGCCGTCTGACGTATGCGAAGTTTTTGGACGCGGCAAACTTTAAAGACGGTAATCCGACCGCCGACCCGAATCAGGAAATTATCGGGAAGTACGTCATTGAGCAGATGACGAGCCTGACGGCGGAATGGGCGGTCTTTGAACTTGCTGCGCCGTCTGAATCGGACGGCTCGGTCATTCCGTCGCGGATTATGATGGCGAATACCTGTATTTGGCAGTATCGCGGCGAGGGCTGCGGTTATGCGGGTCGTGCGGTTGCCGACCGTTTGGATATGCCGACGGATGATATTAAAAAGGATGCTTGCAGCGGGACGTTG
The DNA here is from genome assembly GCF_051963715.1 of Neisseria sp. P0001.S005. Classification (NCBI taxonomy): domain Bacteria; kingdom Pseudomonadati; phylum Pseudomonadota; class Betaproteobacteria; order Neisseriales; family Neisseriaceae; genus Neisseria; species Neisseria sp. P0001.S005. The sequence goes on from NZ_JBQCTZ010000001.1 coordinate 93,294, forward strand.
ATGGGCTGTCGGGCGCGGTTCGGCGCGACGGCGGTGTTGCCGTTCGGCGGGTTTCCGAGTGCGGATAAGGTGATGTCATGATTGAGCTTTCTGAAAAGGTTCAGAATTTGATTTTGGGACAGGCTGCTTCTGATTATCCAATGGAAATGTGTGGGGTTATTGCGGACACGTCTTATAACGGAAATTGGTTTTTCGCGATTCGGAATGTTGCTGACAATCCTTATGAAACATTTGTTATTCAGCCTGATGGTTTGGAGACTGCGTCAAAATACGGCGAAATCATTGGCATTGTCCACTCCCATCCAAACGGCGAGCCGTTTTTATCGGGTGCTGACCGTCAGATGCAGATTCAGACGGGGTTGCCGTGGATTTTGGCGGTCGGAGGCCGTCTGAAGCAGTTCCGCTGTTGCCCGCATTTGCGCGGTCGTGTGTTTGAGTACGGCAAGGCTGATTGTGGGGCATTGATTCGTGATGCGTTTATGTTGATGGGCGTGGAGTTTCCCGACCATAAGCGCGGCGATATTGATGATGATGCTGAGCATGAGTATTTGCGCAAACATTTCGAGCGTGTCGGGTTTGTCCGTGTTTCAGACGGCCTTCGCGGCGGGGATGTGATTTTGACCAGTTATGGCGGTCATGCGAACCACGCGGCTTTGTATTTGGGCGATGGGCAAATCCTGCATCATGCTTATAACCAGTTGAGCCGGCGCGAGCCGTTCAATCAGTGGTGGTCTGAGCGTATTGATAGCGTTTGGCGGCTTCCTGAGTTTGAGCCTGAAATGTTGCAGGCGGTTGAAAATGATTTGCTGCATTCGGTGGATTTATGATTACAGTGTGTTTGTACGGCGGTTTGCGCGAATGCGGCCGCCGTTTTGATTTGCAGGTTGCCAGCCCTGCTGAGGCGGTTCACGCGCTGACGGTGCAGATTCCAGCGTTGCGGCAAAAGCTGCGGCAGGGGTTTTATCAGGTGCGTTTCGGTCGGCGCGATTGGTCTGAGGGCGAATTGAAAAGCGGATTCGGTCAGCCTGCCGAAGGTGTTCTGCATATTGTGCCGCGCGTTCAAGGCGCGGGCAAAAACGGCGGAATCATTCAGACGGTTTTAGGCGCGGCGCTGATTGTTGTCGGTGCGCTGACGAGTTGGTCGGGCGGTGCGAGTCTTGTTGTGGCGGGTGTCGGTATGGTTGCTGGCGGCGTGGCTCAAATGCTGACTAAGCCGCCGAAATTTGAACAGGGAAAAGGCGTTGAAAGCAGCCGGAACAGCTCGTTCTCGAATCTGAGCAATACGGCGGCTCAAGGGCAGTCGATGCCACTTGCCTATGGCCGTATTTATTGTGGCAGCCGCGTGGTGTCGCAGGGTATCGAATCTCGACGGATTGAGGGCAACAGTACGGCGGCAAACGGCAACAGCGTCGTCCGTATGGTTTTTGATGCGGCGAAAATCAAAAATCCTAATGGCAATTCCGACCCGATGGCGGTGGATTTGACGTTGGGCATGAAGAAAACTTTTGTTACTGGCATTGCGGCAACTGCGCCGAACGGTCAGAAATACAATACGGATTTTGAAAACGACTCCGTCCGCGCGATGAATTACGAGGCGGTTTATACGGTAGATTGAGGATTTTGGAATGGGCGGTAAATCAGGTGGCGGCGCATCTACGCCGTATGAAGCTCCGAATACGTTGAATTCGGCGCAGTCTTTACGGATTATCGATGCGATTTGTGAGGGCGAAATCAGAGGTTTCGCCAATGGCAACGATAAGCCGTGGAAGTCTGTCTATTTTGATGATACGCCCGTGCAGAATCCTGACGGGTCTTTTAATTTTAAGGGCGTGGTTGGCTTCTTTCAGCGCGGTACGCCCGACCAAACGTATATTCCGGGCTTTGATGCTTCGGAGCGTGCCGTGCCTGTGTCGGTCGAGGTCAAAAACCGCGCGCAGGTGGTGCGGGCGGTGTCTGATGAGTTGGTCAGCCGCCTGCGGGTAACGGTCGGCGTCGAGCGAAATTACCGCGTCGAGGACAACGGCGATACGAATCCGGCGCAAACGGCTATGGTTGTTGAAGTTATTGACAATAAGGGTGTTCATGCGTCTAAGACGGTTGAATTTGCTGAAAAATCAAGCGGCATATATTATCAGGATGTGTTGTTTGAAAATTTGCCGTCTGCACCGTTCAATATTCGCGTTTCGCGCCCTACTCCCGACAGTACGACGGACAAGGTCGTCAATAAAACGTATTTCGCCAGCTATGTCGAGATTATCGATGCGAAATTGAGCTATCCGCATACGGCTTTGGCGGCGTTGGCGATGGATTCGGATCAGTTCGGCAGCAACAATCCGCGCCGAAATTATCTGATTGACGGGATGTTGGTTAATGTGCCGTCTAACTATGACCCTGATAAACGGACGTATTCGGGGACGGTTTGGGACGGCTCGTTTAAAAAGGCTTGGACGAACAATCCGGCTTGGGTTTTTTATGATGTGTTGACGCAGCCGCGCTACTCGACTTTGGCGCGCCGTCTCAAATCTGCTGATATTGATAAATGGACGCTATACCAAGTCGGGAAATATTGCGATGAGTTGGTCGATGACGGCTTCGGCGGCAAGGAGCCGCGTTTTGTTTGTAATGCCTACATTACCAATCGCCGTCAAGCGGGCGAGTTCCTGCTGGATTTGGCGAGCGTGTTCCGCGGACTGCCTGTTTGGGATGGCAGCCGTTTTTCTTTGGTGATGGACGCTGATTCTGATCCGGTTGCCATGTATAACAACAGCAATGTCAAAGACGGGCTGTTTGCGTATTCGGGCGTTCCGTACAAGTCTGTTACGACGGCGGTCATCGTGCAGTATGTGGACAAATACGACGGATACCGCACGAAAACGGAATACGTCGAGGACCAACAGGCAATCAAACGCTACGGCTTGAACATCAAGCAAATTACGGCGTTTGGCTGCGATTCGCGCGGTCAGGCGGCGCGATACGGCGCGTGGATGTTGGAAACGGAATTGCGGCAACAGTCGGCAATCAAGTTTACCGTCGGACGTGAGGGCTTGCGCCATTTGCCGTATGACGTTGTACAAATTATGGACAATGATTATGCGGGCGCGGAAGTATCGGGCCGTTTGGTCGCTGTTTCGGGGCTGTCTGTCACGCTTGACCGTGATGTCGATGATGCGGTCGGTAAGCAGTTGTCTGTCGAGACGGCGGCGGGTATCAAGTCGCTGAAAGTGATGGCGCAGCCTGAGAAAAACCGCTTGGAGCTTGCCGAGGCTGTCGATGTTGAGGCGGGCGGTACTTGGATATTGATGGGGCGCGTCAAACCGCGCCTGTATCGGGTTATCGGGACAAAAGAAAATGCCGATGACGGCACTTTCGAGGTTTCGGGCATTTTGCACGACCCGAAAAAATACAAGGCTGTGGATAACCGCGCGCGGTTTGATGCAGATGTTACGACGCTTCACGGAGCTGTGCCGAAACTGTCTTTGCCTGATGTGAAGTCGGACGGAGATAAGTTGTTAATTTCGTGGGATAACTTAACTGCTGACGGCGGTGTTTTATCTTATGATATTAAGATTTATCGCAATAATAAGCTGTATCGGCATATTCCTGATGCTCAGACGGCTGAAATTTCGCTTGAAAACTTGCCAAACGGTCAATATCGGGCTGAAATCCGCGGGCGGAATGCGCGCGGGGTGTTGTCTGAGCCGATTGAGAAAGGCTGGAGTGTTGATTACACGGTAAGCGGCGTTCGGGCAACGGCTAAGATGAACGCGGTACAGCTCGACTGGTATCTGCCCGATACGGTCATGAAAAATGTGTCGTCTGAAATTTGGTATGCGCGGGAAAATAATTTTGAAGCCGCAACAAAATTGGCGACGGTTGCGTATCCGCAAACGACCTACACGCTTGCAGGTGTTTCGGTAACAGACGCTTTTTATTTTTGGGTGCGTATTGTCGATAATGCCGGTAATACGGGGGAGTTTTCCGCCGCTGTGTCGGGTCGTTCTGACCCTGACCCTGCTCCGATTTTGGCGCAGATGCGTGGTCGCATCACTCAAGACGAGCTGTCGCGTGATTTGTTTGCTTTGGTCAATCAGCCGAAAGGTTTGGGCGAGGCAGACCGTCGGGCAATTTCCGAACAGGTCAAGCAAGAAGTCAAAACGCTGCAACTTGATACGGCAGTCGTTACCGAGGTTAAAAAGGTCGTCAGTGACTTGGAAGGCAATATGAAGAGCCTGTATTCGTTACAGACTCAAGCATTCGGCAATGGTCGGCGGGCGATTTCCGGTATTGCGGTAGGTGCGGACAGCAAGACCGCCGAAGGTCATATCATGATGATGGCCGATAAGGTTATGTTTGTCGATCCAAACAGTAATCAGATTGTGCCTGCAATGGTTGTTGAGGTAAAAAACGGACGCTCTACGCTTGGTTTGAACGGCGATTTGATTGCAGACGGTACGATTCATGGGCGGCATATTGCGGCAAGTCAGACGATTCAATCTCCGACTATTATTGCCGGTACGCTGCGGATGGGGACTTTTGCCGTCAATCCTGACGGCGGATTTCAGTCTTCCGTCTCTGCGGGCGGCGGTAGCGTCATCATGAATCAACATGGGTTTGTCGCGCGAGACAGTACGGGCGGGTTGCGTATTCTTTTAGGGTATCGACCCGGATTAAGGTAGTTTATGACTGACTATGGGTTATTTTGCTTCGATAGCGAGGGTAATCAGATTGATTTGAATTTGGAATCGTCTTTGGTTGTGGAAGGTATCCTGTATCTTGGCAATGCTGAGACGGGGATGGTTCCTATCGATATGCTTTTCCCTCGCCGCCATTTTTTTAAAGGTATCTTTTTAATGCCTCAGTCGCATTCAAACGGTCCTGCGGATGTCGAGCATTTGTCGCCTGTTTATATCAAAAACGGGATGCTTTGCTGGGCGCATAATTTTTATCACTCTCGCAACTGGCCTGATATGTATTTTGGCGGCGGTGCGTTTGCTGGACGGAATTTGCTTTATGGCTATTTCAACTGATGACTGGGGGCTGTCGATTTATAACGACAGCGGGGTTGATTTATGTAATTACGGTGTGTTTGTACCGAGATATATAGGTCGTCTGAAATTGCGTTACCCATTTAATCAGGGTGTCCATCCGTCTTTGCTTAGGGTTGTTGCCGAAGATGGTCGAGAATTGACCATTGGGGACGGTAGTAAAAATTTGCCGTTTGCAGCGCATTTGGGCGCAATTGAGCCGATTCGGTTTGACCGTCCTACTGGCGCGATTTTGTCGTCGGGGTTTTATAACTCGCTCAATCAGGGCATTCGCTTTTTATTGCCGTTGTATGGCGGTGTTGGTTTATTGCGTAATGCGAAAGGTATTATCCCGTCAGTTATCCACGGATGGGGCAGTGGGTATGATGCTGAAAAATGGGAGATGGCGGAATTGATGTGCCATGCTTTGAAGTCCGGCGGGGATATTCAAAATGCGGCATTGTTGAGAAAGCATATTCAGGGTCAGTTATCTGATGATGAAAAGCGAAATTTTGTGTTGAGAGAATCCAAGTTGCGGCAGAATGCTGTTTCTGGGATGCCGGTTACCATGTCTTTTCGCAGTAAGGCAACTGTCGTCCATGAGCATAGCGGATATAGCAATGTTTCGCTGGGTGCCGGATATTTGATGGTTGAGATGACTGGCGGCACGGAATTGGAGATATTTTTTTATGAAACAGCCGGCTTGCCATACCAGTATTTGTGCCGTTGCTCGACAGTGATGCAATATGATGAGTTTGGCCTTGATATGTATAACCCTTCGCCGCCTTTGCTCAATTATGTGATGGCGAAGGGGGATTCGGCGGCAACGGCAGAGGCTTTTGGACTGCCTGCCCGCCCATCTGATTTGATAACGGGTCAGATTGAGCGGGCAAGATGGTTTTTTACTTCGCACATCAATAAAAATGAGCCGCGCGATAGTGTGTTTAATATGATTGGCACACTGACAAGCGGCGAGGATGTGTCTTTGCGCCAAAAGTTGACGGCTTATTTGGAGGGCACTCATGACGCCGAGTTGAAGTATGAGCAGTACAACAGCAGTATGAAGCCTTTAAAGTTGTTAGGGAATGTGAATCCCGCAATGAGTGCAATTCAGAAGATCGAGTCCGGGGGCGGATACAAATATGTTGTTACTGGTGGTTATTTGTTCAACCGTGTCTGTCAGCCTGTTGGAATAATGGGCTTTGAGTCTGTGGACGCTTTGCTTGGTCAGAAAATTAAACCAGGTATGAGCGCGGGTGTTCATAGCCTTTGGCAGGCTCATGGAATCCGCACACCGTCGCCTACTCCTGATGAGGTGTTTCGTTGGAATTTGGATAATATCCCTCGGTATCAGCCGATTTTGAATTACAAATATTCTGACTATTTAAAGGATGCTTGGGATGGTGATCCAAGGTTTGGGTTGACTCGATGGCAGTCTTTTAATGTCGGACTGTTGTCGGCATTTAATGCGCGGATGTCGGAAAATTTGGCGGTTTCTTATCGGCAATATAATAAGATGCTCGAAATTTCAAAGGTCGTCCGTGCAGGTGATGTTGTTTTTTATAGTAAAGCAAATCCTGTTTCTGAGACTCAGTATTATCAGGAGCATGTTCAGAAGGCTGAAGATGCTCTGGCCAAAGAGTTGCAAACTGAATCTTTGGCAAGAAGTAATGCGGCGGGCGCATGGTATGAGCAAATGGGAAATGAATGGGCGCAGCGACAGGAAAATGAGTTCCAAAGCGCTTTTGCATTGATGAATCAGTTGGGAAATCTGCTGAACTACAATACCAGTCGATATGGTGAGGCTGTTTTTTGGGGTGGTTGCGGATACCGACATTCTGATCATTCGTTAGAAATTTTAATTCCTCAGGCAGCCAATCATGGAGATATGAGCCGCGAACCTGCACCTGAGAATTGGGTGATGTGCCAGTCGCCTAATTTTTAATGTATTGCCGTCTAAATGGTTTAGGCGGTATTTTTTTAGGAGATCCCTATGGCTGAAAAACAGTTGGTTGGAATTCTAAAGAGCATGGCAGACGAACAAACCGGAGTGCCGGTTGAATTTCATACAGTGACGTCTATGTCTTTAGATTACGCCTACAAAATTTATTCCGTTACAATCGGAAGTTGGTATGACAAAGCTTGTTTCGAGCAAGGTAAACGTGCAGTCAGTTCGTTGCAGTTGACGTTGAGCGGCGCACCGCCGCGCGGGGTTGATTTTATTGACTGGGCGCTGACGTCTGTCGCATCGGCGGAAAATGCAAACAGCCCTTATGCAGGGGCAGAGCTTATTGAAAGTAAATAACGGGAGTGGGGAAATGTCCGAACCCTTGGTCACGCCTGTCGCTATGTACACTTTAGGGGGTACGGTCGCGGCAGGTCATTTTTTGGGTATGCCGATTGACGCTGTCGTCCTTGGGGCGATGGCTTCGGCGGCGGTAACGATGGTCAGTGCGCCTCAAAGCCGATGGATGGCGGTATCCTATACCGTTATCGGCGGCTTGTTGGGCGGTGCGCTCGCGCCTGTGTTGACGCATATCGTGCTTGGTACGGCAGCGGCGGAAATGCCGGCAGTGGCGGAACAAAAAACGCCATTGGCGCATGTCGCCGCGCCGGTCGTGGTCGGTTTGTGCTGGCAGTTGGTTTTGAAGGTGATGCGGGTGTTGTGGCCGTCATTTGAGAAGCACGCCGACGAGATTGTCGATTGGATTTTGAGCGTCCGTTTGACGCGGAGGAAGAAGAAATGATGTTGGTTTTGTCAGTTGTCCCTGCGGCCTTGGCCGCGTATATGATGATTTGCCGATTAAACGAGCGAAAGCGCAGCGTTTGGGATTTTGAAGGCTGGGCTTTTTTGTTTATTTTGGGCGGGTCTATTTGGACGTTTTACAAGGCATGTTCGGTCGGGATGTCGCCGACGATGGGCAAGCAATTCTTGGATATCGGCATTTGCTTGTATTTCGGGCAACGCACTTGGCGAAGCCGGAAGTGGAAATTTTGGCATAGTAAACAAAACGCCGTCTGAAAATCAGACGGCTTTTTTTAGGTGTTCCCATGAGTATTACCAAGGTTGATTTCGAGCTAAAACGCGGCACTTCGGAGCCGCTTTTATTTCGCCCTGTGGATGCGTCGGGCAAGCTTTTAAAGCTTTCCGTTATTGAGTCGGCGGTTTTGAATATCCGACCGATTTATGGATTGCCGATGCGGTTTGATTTGGCGGTCACGGATGATGGGTTGTCTGTGAATTTGAAGCCGTCTGATACCAAGCCGCTGCAATGGTCTGTTGCCGATTATGAGGTCAAGGTCAGCGTTCGCGGCGTGGTGAAAGTGATTTTTGAAGGTCGTCTGAAACTGGCGGCTGATTTAGGGGTTTGATATGACGATTAAACAGACGGGCGGTACGGTCGTTGGTGCGGTGGTGCAAAACCTGCCCATCGTGATTGAAGGTCGCCAAAGTATCTACGAAGAGGGTTTGAAAAACGGCACTCTTCCGGAAGGGATGACCTACGAGCAGTTTTTGGACATGTTGTCGGTCGGTGTTTCGGACGAAGAAGTCAAAAGAATCGTATCGGCAACGGTATCTGCCGAACTGATACGTCTTGGCTTGGCAAACCAAGGCGGCAATCAGGCTGGCACGGGTAACGGTGCGGCGGTAACGCCCACTCCTGCCCCAACACAACCGGCAACAGACAATAGTGGGGTTAGCAACGATGCGTTGGCGGATATTTTGAAAGATTTAGGTGAAACAAATGGCTAAAGAATTGAATAATTTGGAAAAGGCGTTATCGGCGATTGCTAAGGGTACGAAGGCGGCGAAGGATACGGCGGCAGAAGCGAAAGAAATGGCCGCTCCCGCCAAAATCACCACTGCCGTAAACAGCGCGCTATCCGAAGTTGAGACTGCTGCCAAATTGGCGGCTTTGCAAGCCAAGCACGAAACAGGTATGAAGCTGGCGGTCGAGCGCGGCGTGTACTACCTCGAAGACGCGCTGACTGAAGAATTGCGCGAAAAAGTCTTGTCTGGCTTCTTCAAAACCAATAAACAGACTCCTGCCGAAGCTGCTGTAATCAGCCGCGCCGTTACCGAATACATCGACCGTATCCCCAATGGGTCATATATTACCGCTCGTCAGGGGTCGGTTTTTAGCGTCGATAAAAACGTGGGTTATAAGCCTGACGTTTTTGGTGCAGACGGTCGAAAAGTCACGGTCGGAGGTATGACTCTGACTATTGACGGCGCGCAGCCGTGTATCTATATCCGCAATAAGTCTAATTGTTACTTCGACTTCCGTGGCGTCATGTTTATTGCCGAATCCTTTGGCGTCAACGTGTTCGAGATGGACGGCGGCGAAGGTAACGTTATTATGCATGGCGGTGTTATCCGTACCCGCCGTTGGATGGAAAAAGGCTATGTCGGTGGTCGTCAGGGGTTGTTTGCGCCGATTGATGGATGGACGCCCGAAAATCCGCATATTGGCTATGGATATGCGGATAAGGGGTTGTATGACTTAGGTTTCAATACCACACGCCTTTTACATGACCTCGCCCGTTACCGTAATAATGCTGCTCAAGTACAGGATGTTAAAAAACCTGATGATTTGACATGGGCAAAAATCAAAGAATACGAACGTCAACAGTCAAAAAAAGTTGATTTGGGTGTCGGTGGTTATTGGAACGCCGACGGTACAAAAAATGAATTCCCGCAGGAAGACGGCACTGTGTCTGAGAAGTGGGGGAAATGGAGCGGCGGTCAGCGCGGGTCTTCGGCAAACGGCTGGTTGATTTATGATGCTTACCACTTGGTCATCTGGGACTTTGACGTTCGTGGTATGACGGGTAATGCGGTGCAGTTTGGGCTGTACTCTACCAGAGATTGTCGTGATGTGGACGGTGGAGACATTGATACTGCTATCCGCGAAAAAATGGTCTGCTATGACTGCAAAGTTTATGGCGGCTTCATGTCTGACAACTATATCGGCGGTGTTGGCGTTGTTCGTGGCGTTGGTGTTACTGTCGAAGGTATGAACTGTCTGCAAGGTCGTGTCGGACATCCGGATGCTTCGGTAGAGCATTCCCGCGACAACAGTCAAGTTACCGTTGACCCGGGCTATTGGTTGTGGACGAGCCGATACCTGCCGCAAATTGGTATCCGCTTCATTAACAACCACTTCGGTTTCGCAGCGCGTAAAGTTGTTGACGCCCATACCGGCAATAATATCCAAATCATCGGCAATAGTGGATCGTGCCTTTACTACGGTGCGGGTGTCGTCATCGAGGAAACCTTTGCGCAAGACACCACTAAGGGCGGTCGCGCAGACAATAGCAGCTTTAAATATCAGGAATCCAATATTGTCATTAAAGACAATGAATTTATCAGCGGCATGAATGGTATTTTCCTGATTAACGGTGCGACAGGGGTAAAAGCCAGAAAAGATAATGATTTGTGGTGGTTGCGTGCCAATATCACTGTCCAAAACAACCGCATTTATGCTCCGCGCGGCGTGCCGTGTAATTTCGGTCACAACCGATTCACGATTTCGGATAATTCCTGCACCTTTGCCCTGCCGTTTGGTGAGGCGTTCGGCCTCCGCTATTTAAGCAATATCTCTATCAAAAATGGCGGCAGCGGATACAGTGCGGATACCAAGATTGTGATTACAGGCGGCGGCGAAGGAGCGCGCGGCGCGGCGGCAATCTGCACGGTCGCAAATGGTGTGATTACGGGTATTCGTATTACCGCCAGTGGGACGAAATATTCCGATGAGAAAAGCCTGAGAATAGAGGCCATCGATCCATCTGGAAGCGGTAGTGGTGCGGTATTTGAAGGTTTCGTCAATGATTCGACCTATGCCTATATGATAGGTGCAGAAAACAGATACGGTACAATCGATGGCAGCTATTTTACAAATAATACTGCCAGAAATAGCCCTGATGGTAACTATGCCCGCCAGTTTTTGACGGGCAACCTGACGGGTTGTACCGTTCGAGACAACCGTTTGGATACTACGCCTTATACCAAGGGGGATACTCCCGCGAAGCCTTATGTCTCAGATGTCGCCTATGTTCATCGTAGCGGTATAGCAAGCCAGGGATTCTATCAAACGGGTACGCATACCGATTGTTGTCACGACAACAATAAAACATGGGATCAACGAACAGGGGCATTTACTGACCATGTTTTCCGTAATACTACGACTGCTAACGGCACTGCGGTGGCGAATGTCAGACTGACGAAAACTGAAGTTCAGGCGCTTATTGATGCCGCCGTTGCAGCGGCTGTTGCCAAGCTGAATGTCGGTAAGGGCGAAAGTAGTGGTACGGCGACAGATACTAAGCCCGCTAACCCTGCCGAATCTCCTAAAACAGAGGGAGATGGTCAGCCTGCAACTCAACCGCCTGCTGCCAAATCTACAACTTCCGTCAAGTTCACATTTGATGGATTGGCAGCGACGGCGGCGGAGGCTGTTGGCAGCAATAATATTGCCAAGCTGAAAACCTTGAATAATGCAGAAAGAGCCGGGGAGCCATTAGACTGGGCTGGTGCGTTTGGTGAGGACGGTGGTCATAAAATCATGCGTTCCTTGGTTGCCGGTGAGGGTAAAGGTATTCGATTCATTGAGTCTGAGGGGCTGACTTCTGATGGTTCGTCTGATTCCGCGATTGTGTTCCCATTCAAGCAGCTTTCGGGCGGCGCCGCGGGTTCAGGGTTCTCAGCAGTCATCCTGAACGATAGAAGTATTATTAATGATGGCTTAGTAAGTACAAACGATGAGGCGGGATTCAAGTTGCGCTCATTCGAGGGTACGACCATCGATGGTAAGCCAATTTCCGCTACTCAGGTGTACTCGTACAACAAGTGGTACGTTGCGGTCATCCCCGTCAAAGCAGGTGCTGATAAAGCGTTCAATAAGATTCGTTTCGGTATGAATCATGCCGGAAATCTAGGACGTAATGTCATTATTGGTGCAGGCATCGAGTTTGTTCAGGGGGATATCAGCAAAGTCTCAGAAAAAGTTACTGCGCTGATGACTGAGTATGGTATCGCTACATCTTAATTTTTAAACCTAACAAGGCTGTCTGAAATTCAGACGGCCTTTTTTATTTGGAGAACGAAAAATGCAAGAGTTGGAATGGATTAAAGAAGCAAGAAAACACATCGGCTTGAAAGAAGTTGTCGGCACAAAAGCGCATAACCCGACAATCGTTCAATGGCTGAAAGATATGGTGACATTTCCCGGCGCGGCAAAGTCTTGGTACTTTGAAGATGAAACGCCGTGGTGTGGCTTGTTTGTTGGTTATTGCTTAGGCAAGAGTGGCCGCGCGGTCATTAAGGATTGGTACCGTGCCAAAGCGTGGGCAAGTGCTGGGCTAACGAAGCTGGAAAAACCTGCTTATGGTTGCATTGCGGTCAAATCCCGAAAAGGCGGTGGCCATGTGTTCTTTGTGGTCGGCAAAAATGCAAAAGGTCAGATTTTGGGACTTGGTGGCAACCAAGGCAATACCGTGTCTGTTGTGCCATTTAACGCCGCAGACATTGATGGCTACTACTGGCCGTCTAAATTGGTTGATGGCAAGGCGGTGCCATCAAGCCCCACGCCCGAACGTTATGTTTTGCCATCTATTACGGCAACCGCCGCGCATGGTGCAAGCGAGGCGTGATGATGAATCCTGTCGAGTTTCTGAAAGCGCGTATCGCCGAATGGGAAGAGAAGCGCAAACAGGCGAGCGAAGAAGCAGACCTGAAAGCGTTTGAGCTTGCCGAAAGCGAAATTAAAAACTACCAAGCGATGTTGAAAACCTATGAACAGCCTGCTACTTAAAAATTGGAAGCTGATTCTGATCGCGGTTTGTTTTGTGCTGATTGTGGGCGCGTGGCGATACGACCATGCCGCCCAATACAAGCGCGGACGTGAATCAATGGCGGCTGAAATTTCAAGCCGTCTGAAAGATTCCGCGATTGAAAAGGCGAAGCAAGACCGTGAATTGTCCGATGCATATCAGACCGGCAAAGCCGTGCGTGAAGAAAAGGAAAGGGTGCGCTATGTCCAAGTACCTAAAATTATTGAAAAAACTACCTACCGGAATGTCTGTCTTGATTCTGATGGGCTGTCAGTCATCAACGCCGCCATTGCCGACGGCAATTAAACCGCCGGCCGACTTGGTGCAACCATGCCCGAACCTGCCTAAGCTTGAGGGCGGAACAGGCGCGGACGTGTTGCCGTGGTCGTTGCAAGTCATTGGGCTATACAATGACTGCAAAGCGCGGCATAAGGCGTTATCTGACACGCTCAAATAAAACAAAGGCCGTCTAAGTTTCAGACGGCCTTTTTCTCAATACGCGGTATTGCAAGAGGTTTTGAAAATATCTTTATTTTATTTGCACCTTTTTTGCACCATTTTTTCTAAAGTTTATTCAAATACCTGATTTTTAAATTACTTTAATAAAATTCTATATTACCCTGCATGGGGGCAAGAATAAGCTGCATGAGTCAGGCCGTCTGAAAAAAGGAGGACATATTGTAGCGGTATATCGGTTAAAATACAGCTTCCTTTTTCAGACGGCCTTTTTATGATGCACACAATTCCGGCAACCGCCGCCATGTTGGTAAAAAATTCAGAACGTTATCTTTCAGAAGTTTTGAGTGCGCTGAAAGACTTTGACGAAGTCCTGTTGTTGGACAACGGCTCGACCGACCGTACTTTTGAAATTGCCAAGGGCTTTCCGAATGCCAGCTATTACAAGCATGACTTTATCGGGTTTGGCCCGATGAAAAATCTGGCGGCCAGACTGGCGCAAAACGATTGGATTTTCAGCATAGACAGTGATGAAGTGGCGGATGAAGCTTTAATCGAATCCATTCGTGCGGCCGTTTTGGAAAATGAGAAGGAACACATCTTTTCGCTTTCCCGTTTGAACCATTACCACGGCAGACTGATTAAAGGCTGCGGCTGGTATCCGGATATTATTCCGCGCCTTTACCATCGCAGATTTACCCGTTTTTCCGACCGTCAGGTGCATGAGTCTTTGGTGTTGCCGCAGGAAGCCAAGGTTAAACAACTTGATGGCCGTCTGAAACATTATTCTTTTGAAAACGCCGAAGGGCTGATTCAGAAAATGCAGCAGTACAGCTCACTGTATGCGGAAGAAAACCGCTTTAAGAAAGACAGTTCGCCGTTTAAGGCTTTGCTGCATGGCGGCGTATCGTTTGTGAAGAATTATCTGCTCAAACGCGGTTTTGCTTATGGGGCGGACGGGCTGACGATTTCAGTGTCCAATGCGCAAGGTTCGTATTACAAATATGTCAAACTCTACGAGCGCAACCGCACGATAACCGTCTCCCTCATCATCACCACCTACAACCGCCCCGATGCTTTGGAGCTGGTGTTGAAATCGGCTTTATCGCAAACCCGCCTGCCGGATGAGATTATTGTCGCGGATGACGGCTCAAGGCAGGAAACCGCCGAAGTGGTTGATTTTATCCGCCGTAGGACAAGCATTCCTGTTAAGCATTCATGGCAGCCCGATAGAGGCTTTCGTGCCGCCGAATCGCGCAACCGTGCGCTGGCGCAGGCGAAAAGCGATTATATTGTGTTGATTGACGGCGATATGGTCTTGGATCCGTCTTTTATTGCCGATCATTTGAAGATTGCCCGAAAAGGCCGTCTGATACAGGGTTCCCGCGTGATTTTGACTGAGGATAAAACGCAGGATATTTTGGACGAAGGCGATTTGCCTGCCTTGTCTATGTTCAGCTCGGGAATAGAAAAACGGCTGTCCGCCCTGCGCTGCCGTTGTTTGGCCAAATTGGCAGGCCGAAAAGGCAACCGCAAACACAAAGGCATCAAAACTTGCAATATGGGCTTTTTCCGCAGCGATGCGCTTGCCGTCAACGGGTTTGACAATAGCTTTGTCGGCTGGGGCAGGGAGGACAGCGAATTTGTCGCCCGTTGCTATCATAACGGTATGAAACGCCATAATCTGAAATTTGCCGGTATTGCGTACCACCTCTGGCACAATGAGGCAGAACGCGATTCTTTGCCGCAAAACGATGCTTTATTGGAGGCAACGTTGTCGGAACGCAAAATCCGCTGTGTTCATGGCGTATCGGATTTTATAAAAGATGAAGAAGTAGCTGGAAAATAGCCGTATCATCTTTTTAAATCATAAAGGCCGTCTGAAAATCTTTAGACGGCCTTTTTTGTATTTTTAAAAACCTAGCGGGTAAATGAGAATATTATTTATTTGATGTAAATCAGTATGTATAGTTCGGTAAAGTATGGTTAGGACAGAGGGTTTGCTCTATAATTCGAGTGTTTGTAATTTTATTTCGGTCAAGGCCGGATTTTGGGAGTTGTTATGTCAACTATGTTTTTTATCCAGTTTGCCATTGTGCTGCTGTGTATCCTGATTGGTGCGCAGGTTGGCGGTATTGGTTTGGGCGTGCTCGGCGGTATCGGCTTGGCCGTATTGTCTTTTGGTTTCCATCTGCAGCCGACCAGCCCTCCGATTGATGTGATGCTGATGATTATGGCGGTAGTCTCTGCCGCGGCGGCCATGCAGGCCAGCGGCGGTTTGGACTATATGATTAAGATTGCCACGCGCGTGTTGCACCGCAATCCGAAATACATCACCTTTATCGCGCCGGCGGTAACTTACACCTTTACCGTCTTGGCAGGTACGGGCCATGTGGCTTACTCGGTCTTGCCCGTGATTGCCGAAGTCAGCCGTCGCAATGGCATCCGTCCTTCCCGTCCGCTGACGATGGCGGTTATCGCTTCCCAATTTGCGATTGTCGCCAGCCCGATTGCCGCCGCGGTTGTTGCCTGCGTCACCATGCTTGAGCCGCAGCACATCACGATGGCGGACGTGTTGAAAGTTACCGTTCCGTCCACGATTTTGGGTATCGGTTTGGCTTGCGTGTTCGTAAACAAACTGGGCAAAGAGTTGAAAGACGATCCGCATTATCAGGCTTTGCTACAAGATCCGAATTATGTGAAAGAATACATCGATGTGGAGGAACAACAAACCGATGTCGTCATTTCGCCGAAAGCCAAATTGTCGGTCGGTATTTTCTTGACTGCGGCATTGCTGGTGGTCGTGATGGGTGCGCTGCCTGAGTTGCGTCCGGCTTTTGAACACGATGGCGCGATCAAGCCTATGGGTATGGCGCATACGATTGAAATCGTGATGTTGTCTGCTTCTGCGCTGATTATTTTGGCGTGTAAACCCAATGGCGATGCGATTACCCGAGGTTCGGTATTCCATGCCGGTATGCGTGCCGTAATTGCGGTGTTTGGCGTGGCTTGGTTGGGCGATACCTTGATGAACGGCCACTTAACAGAAGTGGAATCGACCGTCAGCCATTTGGTTGAGTCTGCACCATGGACCTTTGCCTTTGCCCTGTTTATTTTGTCGGTATTGGTCAACAGCCAAGGCGCGACAGTGGCGACGCTCTTCCCAATCGCCATCAAACTGGGGATTCTAGCGCCCATCATTATCGGCACATTCGTTGCGGTAAACGGCTATTTCTTTATACCAAACTACGGCCCGATTATTGCCGCTATTGACTTCGATACAACCGGCTCGACCAAAATCGGCAAATTTATCTTCAACCACAGCTTCATGATTCCAGGCCTGTTGAGCATGGCATTCAGCTTAGCCATCGGCTTGTTGTTGGTTCAGCTGTATTATTGATAGGCTGAAAAAATAAAGGCCGTCTGAAATTAAATTTCAGACGGCCTTTTTGATATTGTTATCCGAGAGCTTAATTGCAGTATTTATTGACGTCGTTTTGGTATTGCTTAATCAGGCTGTCGCGATTGGCCAAGCGTGCGCTTTCGGCGACTTGGCGGTTGATTTTGGCGATTTTGCAGTTTTCCAGCTTGTTTTGGCGGTTTTGCTCTTCGATTTTTTTATTGCGTTCTTCAATTTGTTTGTTTTGTTCCGCAACCTGTTCGTTGGGCTGCTCGGCAACTGGTTCAGATGCCGAAACAGCAGGCGCAACGGCAGGTTTGACGTTGTGTGTGCGGATGTTGACCACGCCGGAACGCTTCGGTTGCAGACGGTTTGGCGTATCGGAATAGCTGTTGCCCGACGTGCCTTTCCAAGTGTAAACCTCGGCCGCGCCGGTCAGGGCGGCGGAAGAGAGAAGGGCTGCTGTCAGACAGGTTTTGAGTACGGAAGATTTCATGGGTTTCCCTTATGTAAATGATGTTCTCATCGAACCTATTTTACTTGAAACTGCAATGCGTTGGCATATTTTTGTACCTCAGATCAAATGATGTAAAAAAATAACGTTAAAACATGTATTGCCAATGTTAGCATCAAGCCGGTGTGATATAATGCCGTGCATCTTGCACAAACTGAAAGACCGAGCATCATGCGTATTGTAGAAAAAGCCTATACTTTCGACGACGTTTTGTTGGTTCCAGCGCACTCAAACGTGCTGCCTCGAGATGTCAAACTTCAAACCAAACTCACCCGCGATATCACGCTCAACCTCCCTCTACTTTCTGCTGCAATGGATACCGTTACCGAAGCGCGTCTGGCCATTTCTATGGCTCAAGAAGGCGGCATCGGCATTATCCATAAAAACATGACGCCGGAGCTGCAAGCGCGTGCCGTTTCCAAAGTGAAGCGCCATGAGAGCGGCGTGGTAAAAGATCCCGTTACCGTTGCGCCGACCGCATTGATCCGCGAAGTTTTAGAAATGCGCGCACAACGCAAACGCAAAATGTCCGGTCTGCCTGTTGTTGAAAACGGCAAAGTGGTCGGTATCGTGACCAACCGCGACCTGCGTTTTGAAAACCGTGTCGATCTGCCGGTTTCAGCCATCATGACCCCTCGCGACCGTTTGGTTACCGTTCCTGAAGGTACCAGCATCGATGAAGCCCGCGAAATCATGCATGCGCACAAAGTTGAGCGCGTTTTGGTATTGAACGACCAAGACGAACTCAAAGGTCTGATTACAGTTAAAGATATTCTGAAAACAACCGAATTCCCTAATGCCAACAAAGATGCCGAAGGCCGCCTGCGCGTCGGTGCCGCGGTAGGTACCGGCGGCGATACCGAAGAGCGCGTCAAAGCATTGGTGGAAGCCGGTGTGGACGTGATTGTGGTCGATACTGCCCACGGCCATAGCCAAGGCGTTATCGATCGTGTGCGCTGGGTCAAAGAAACCTATCCGCACATCCAAGTCATCGGCGGCAACATCGCGACTGCCAAAGCCGCCTTGGATTTGGTCGCTGCAGGTGCGGATGCCGTTAAAGTCGGTATCGGCCCTGGCTCGATTTGTACGACCCGTATCGTAGCAGGCGTGGGTGTGCCTCAACTGACTGCGATTCACAATGTTTCCGAAGCCCTTAAAGGTACAGGCGTTCCCCTGATTGCCGACGGCGGTATCCGCTTCTCCGGCGATATTGCCAAAGCTCTGGCAGCAGGTGCATACAGCGTCATGCTCGGCGGTATGTTTGCCGGTACGGAAGAAGCACCGGGCGAAATCGAACTCTACCAAGGCCGCTCTTACAAGTCTTACCGCGGCATGGGTTCGTTGGGTGCGATGAGCCAAGGTTCTGCCGACCGCTACTTCCAAGACAAAACCGACAGCACAGACAAATATGTTCCTGAAGGCATCGAAGGCCGCGTTCCTTACAAAGGTCCGATTGTGAACATCATCCACCAGCTGACCGGTGGTCTGCGCTCCAGTATGGGTTATTTGGGTTGCGCCAATATTGCTGAAATGCACGAAAAAGCAGAATTTGTGGAAATCACTTCTGCCGGTATGAGCGAATCCCACGTTCACGACGTACAAATCACTAAAGAAGCGCCTAACTACCATCGTTAAACCAGTATAAAAAGGTCGTCTGAAAATATTTCAGACGGCCTTTCTGTTTTTATAAGGTTTTAAAAATGAAGAGAATATTGCTTACCGCTGTTTGGTCTGGTGTTTCAGGTTGGGTATTTTCAAAACTTGCCGGATAAATTGGGAAGACAAACGCTTCACGCGCTGAAATGACATGTATCAAATAGTACGTTCTGCTCAAGGTGATTGAACCGAGTTTCAGACGGCCTTTTAAAAATCGTATTACAATAAGCCAAAATTAAAAACACATTCCATTATGTCCAAAAAAATCCTGATTATTACCCCAAGCTGGATTGGCGACTGTGTCATGACCCAACCGCTTTATCGCCGTTTGCATGAGCTGCATCCCGGCTGCACCATTGATGCTTTTGCGCCCAAATGGTCGATGGCCGTATTTGAGCGTATGCCTGAAATCAACCGTGTAATAGAAAATCCGTTTGGACATGGTGCGTTGGAATTGAAAAAACGCTGGCGTATCGGGCGTGAATTGGGAAAAGAAGGCTATGATCAAGTGATTGTTTTGCCTGGTTCGCTCAAATCCGCCATCATTGCCTTGGCTACGGGTATTAAGCAGCGTACGGGCTACGTCGGCGAGTCGCGCTATTTTTTGCTGAACGATATCCGCAAGTTGGATAAGGCCGCATTGCCTCTGATGGTTGACCGCTATACTGCGCTGGCGCATCCGACCCAAGCGGATTTCAACGGGCATTCTGATAATCCCTGTTTCACGATTGATCCCGAAAGCCGTCAAGCCGCTTTGGCAAAACATGGTTTGGCGACGGATAAACCGATTTTGGCATTTTGTCCCGGCGCTGAATATGGCCCGGCCAAGCGTTGGCCTGCGCGTCATTTTGCCGAACTTGGCCGCCGATATTTGGCCGAGGGTTGGCAGGTTTGGCTGTTTGGTTCGCAAAAAGATTTTGATATTGCAGATGAAATCAACCGACTTTCAGACGGCCTGTGTACCAATCTTTGCGGCAAAACCAATCTTTCGGAGGCGATTGATCTGTTGTCTTGCGCCGATACGGTCGTGTGCAACGACAGTGGTCTGATGCACCTTGCGGCCGCGCTTGATCGGAAATTGGTTGCAGTTTACGGCTCATCCAGCCCTGACCATACGCCGCCTCTAAGCAAAAAGGCAAAAATCGTCAGCTTGAATTTGGATTGCTCGCCTTGTTTCAAACGCGAATGTCCGTTGGGGCACACGGATTGTTTGAACAAGCTGACACCGGATAGGGTGCAAAAAGCGGCGGAAGAGCTGGCTCGTTCGGCGTAATCCAATAAAGATTAGATGGAACACAGCAAAGGGTAGATTTGAATCTGCCCTTTTGATTTTTTGTTTCTTTTATTTTTTAACAAAAGGCCGTCTGAAAATCATATTTCAGACGGCCTTTTTGGGTTTGAAATCAATACATCTGATTATTTTTGATGCAGATTATAAACGTATTCCACTTCTTCGCGGCTGCCCATGAATACGGCAACACGTTGGTGCAGGCCGGTAGGTTGGATGTCGAGCATGGCTTCGATGGCGTTGTTTGATGCGCCGCCGGCTTGTTCCATAAGCAGGCTCATCGGGTTGGCTTCGTACATCAGGCGCAGTTTGCCCGGTTTGGATGGGTCGCGTTTGTCTTGCGGATACATGAATACGCCGCCGCGCATCAGGATGCGGTGGATTTCGGCAACCATGCTGGCTACCCAGCGCATATTGTAGTTTTTGCCGCGTACGCCGGTTTCGCCTGCCAGCAATTCGTCAATGTATTGTTGAACAGGGGCGAACCAATGTCTTTGGTTGGACATATTGATGGCGAATTCTTTAGTGGATTCGGGAACGCGCGGATTTTCTTTGGTCAGCAGGAATTGGTTGGCATCGTCCAGAGTGAAGACGAATACGCCGTGACCGACAGTCAGTACCAGTTGGGTTTGCGGACCGTATAAAACATAACCTGCAGCCACTTGGTCGCGGCCTTTTTGCAGGAAGGATTCGGTAGTTAATTTGCCTTCAGGTTTCGCCAAGATGGAGAAGATGGTGCCGACGGAGATGTTGACGTCGATATTGGAAGAGCCGTCCAGCGGATCAAACAATACCAAATAGCCGCCATTTTCGTGTGTGGCGACATAGGTATCTTCTTCTTCGCTGGCAAGGCCTGCGATGTTGGCATTGGCTTTTAAAACATCAATCATGATGTTGTTGGCGATGACGTCAAGTTTCTTTTGGTCTTCGCCTTGGATGTTGCCGGTACCTGCCATGCCCAAAACACCGGAAAGCGCGCCGAGGCGGACTTTGGCGTTGATGTCCAAACAGGCGGCGGCTACGGATTCCAGTACGCTCGCCAGCTCTTGTGGCAGTTTGTGTTCGGGCAGGTGTTGGGCTAAGAATTGGTTCAATGTATTCATGGTTTTACTCTTTTTCTAAGTTTGAATCGAATATTTTTCAATTTCAGGCCGTCTGAAAACGGCGTGTTCATTTGGTTTTGCTGTCGGCCATGCCTAAAACTTCTTTAGTGCAGGCGATGCTGGTGTCTTTGATGCGTTTTTTCAGCTCGTCGCTCATGGAGTCGCTGCCGCTCAAAAGAGAGGTCGCTTCTTCAGGATTGATTTGGTCGACTGTTTTTTCGCCGATGCAGCGGCAGATTTTTTCAGTAGTCGCGGAATCAAACGGGCTTTTCCCGGAAGCTTTTTCTACACAGGCTTCGGTTGCCGAGCGGACAAATTCGGTGCGAAAACTTTGGGTAAATTCTTCTTTAAATTCGTTTTTTACTGATTCGCTGCACGCGCAAAGCAGGAGCGTGCAGGCTAGGGGTGTGCGTATATTCATGAGTGGACGGCCGTTAATTGTTATGTTGTGAATTGTAGTGGAAAAGGGCTTAAGTATAAAGGGTTAAGGCCGTCCGAACAGGTCTGGCGGAAACATCGAAGCGCTTGGGTATGCGTTCAGACGACAGCGTTTATTTCGTTTTGCTTTCCAATACATAATGCGCGCCGGCATCTTGCGCCAAAATTTTGGAAAGTTCGGGCAGATTGTTTTGCAGCTGTTCGGCAAGCATATAGGGCGGATTGATGACGAACATACCGCTGCCGTGCATACCGAAGCCGTCGCTGCGTGGCGTATGGACATGGAGCTCGGCATGCAGATAATTGTCGGGAGCGATTTTTTTGAGTTCGTCCGGCAGTTTGCGGCTTTCTTCGCGGCTCAGGCAGGGATACCAAACCATGTAGCAGCCGGTTTCAAAGCGTTTTAAAGCATCTTTCAAAACTTGGACGACACGGCGGTAGTCTTGTTTTTCTTCGTAGGGCGGATCAATCAAGACTGTGGCGCGGCGGGGCGGAGGAGGCAATAATGAAATCAAGCCTTGATAACCGTCCGCTTGGCTGAGCTGTACTTTACGCGCAGGACGGACTTCACGCATATTGTTTTGCAAATGGACAAAATCGGCAGGATGCAGCTCAAAGAGGCGCATTTTATCGCTGTCGCGCGTGAGTGCCTGTGCCAGCCAAGGCGAGCCGCAGTAAAGATTGTCTTGCGGCAGTATTTGTTTCAGACGGCCTACAAATTCGGCCAATTCGGCAGGCAGCTTGTCAGCTTGTTCCAAGAGCGCAATGCCTTGTTTGTATTCGCCGACTTTTTGCGCTTCATCGCCACTCAAATCATACAAACCGGCACCGCTGTGCGTATCGATATACCAATAGGGCTTGTCTTTACGGTTGAAATATTCGAGGACGAGAAAGAGGGTAAAGTGCTTGAGCATATCGGCATGGTTGCCGGCATGGAAGGCGTGGCGGTAGCTGAGCATGATCGGGCTGCGGAAATAAAAATCCGATTATACCCCAAACCATCGCCATCACTGCTTTCAGACGGCCTTTGTGCCTGGAAAATGCTACAATATCCGCCTTATTGTACCATCGGAAAGAAGACATCATGTTTACAGGCATAGTACAAGGCATGGGCAAAATTACAGACATCGCCCAACCTTCGCCCGACTTTCGTACCCACACTGTCGAGCTGCCCCCCGAAATCGCCGACAATCTGCAAACCGGCGCCTCTGTCGCCAACAACGGCTGTTGCCTAACCATTACCCGAATCGACGGCAACAAAGTCAGCTTTGATTTGATGGACGAAACCTTACGCAAAACCAATCTCGGCAGCTTGAAAGTCGGTGACAGTGTCAATTTGGAACGCGCGGCGCGGTTTGGCGATGAAATCGGCGGTCATTTGATGAGCGGCCATGTGATGGCGGTTACCCGAATTTCCCGTATTGAATCCAGCGAGTTCAACCGCACAGTTTGGTTTGAGCTGCCGGAAAACCTCAAACCCTACATCCTGACCAAAGGTTTTGTCGGTTTGGACGGTTGCAGCCTGACCATAGGCGAAGTCAGCGACAGCGAATTTTGCGTACACCTGATTCCGGAGACTTTGGAGCGTACCCTGTTTGGCAGCCGCAAAGAAGGCGACCCCATCAATATTGAAATCGATCCGCAAACCCAAGCCGTTGTCGATACCGTGATGCGTGTATTGGCTCAAAAGGCCGTCTGAAAAAAAAGAAAGCCGAAATGAAATTATCCAATTTTTTGAAAAAAGCTAATTCCGTTTTAAACCGTCTTGATTTAATCCTGCCTGACGAAGCCGGTAAAACCGACTGGCGCGCTTTGGCCTACCGTTGGCACAGCGTGGGCAAAAAAGGCATTTTGGAAAGCCTGCCGCGTCCGCATACCTTTCCTTTGAGCAGATTGGCGGCAGTCGGTTCGCAAACCGACAGGCTGAAACGCAATACCGAGCAATTTTTGGCAGGCCGTCCGGCAAATAATGTCTTGATGACCGGCGCGCGCGGTACGGGCAAATCTTCCTTGGTTAAAGCGTTGTTGCACGAATATGCCGAGCGCGGCCTGCGACTGATTGAGGTGGATAAAAGCGATTTAATCAGCTTGCCGGCTTTATTGACGCTGTTGTCCGAACGTCCCGAGAAATTTATCGTTTTCTGCGATGATTTGTCGTTTGAAACTGGTGATGAAACCTATAAAGCCTTGAAAACTGCTTTAGACGGCGGACTGTCGCAACGTTGCACCAATGTTTTGGTTTATGCCACTTCCAACCGCCGTCATTTAATTTCTGAATACATGGATGAAAACGGCGGTACTACGGGCATTCGCGGAGAAATCCATCAGAAAGAGGCCGTCGAGGAGAAAATTTCCCTTTCTGACCGCTTCGGCTTATGGCTGAGTTTTTATCCTTTCGATCAAAACGATTATTTGACCGCCGTAGCCAACTGGTTGGACGATTTCAATGTGCCTTTTGACGATACAGCGCGCCAAGCCGCGTTGCAATGGGCGCAAATGCGTGGCAGCCGTTCAGGCCGTTCGGCATGGCAGTTTGCCTGCGACTGGGCAGGCCGGTTGTCGGAAGAAAGAGTGCTGGATTAAGGTTGAAAAAACAAAGGCCGTCTGAATATGGTTTCAGACGGCCTTTCTGTATTTTTATTGATTTATTAGCGCAAGCATGAAGACAACCATTGCTGGCGTTGGCGTGGATTGAGCAGATGATAGAAGCGGTATTGGATTTCCATTTCATCCACCGCATAGTCCATGCTGGAGAGGTAGCGGTTTTCAACATAATCGCGAGTGGCGTTTGAGTCGAATGAGTCGCCGGAGAGGATTTTGATGATGGTTTGACGGCGGTTGCGGTCGGAGCGTACGGTTTTACGGTAGGCTTTATCG
This sequence comes from Neisseria sp. P0001.S005, assembly GCF_051963715.1. NCBI lineage: Bacteria > Pseudomonadati > Pseudomonadota > Betaproteobacteria > Neisseriales > Neisseriaceae > Neisseria > Neisseria sp. P0001.S005. The sequence goes on from NZ_JBQCTZ010000001.1 coordinate 117,886, forward strand.
TTGATTTGTTTGAAGTCGGTACGCAGGCGGCGCAGGGCGGCGTGTTGGTCGGCGGATAAATTGAGCTGTCGGATGTCGCAATTCGGGTGGAAGTCGTTCAAAGTGGCCAGAAACGGATCGGCATGTGCAGGCAGACTGGAACAGAGTAGGGCGAGTGCTAAGAAAATAAAAGTCGGATAGCGGGAAAGTGCAACAGACACGGTGTTTTCCTAATGTTTCATCAGGTTTGGAAATATAACCGATAAGCGTGTGAAAGGCAGTATCAATGCAGTTAACTTTTGTTAATGATGTTAGATTTTTTTGCACATATATGTAATCTAATAATTTATTTTCAAAGCCTTACTATGTGATTATAAGTTTCATTAATGTATATGAAATGTAAATTCATAAAAATGACGGCAGAGATATTGTCGGCAGCATACAACATAGGGTTAAAAATGCGATAATGACAAAGGAACACACTTTAGGAGAATAAACATGGCCGACTACCGTATTGCACCCAGTATTTTGTCCGCTGATTTTGCCCGTTTGGGCGAAGAGGTTGCCGAAGTGATCCGCGCCGGTGCGGATTTGATTCATTTTGACGTGATGGACAATCATTATGTGCCGAATCTGACTTTCGGCCCTATGGTTTGCGCGGCTTTGAAACCGTATGCAACCGTGCCGGTCGATGTGCATTTGATGGTTGAGCCGGTTGACGATTTGATTCATGCGTTTGCCAAAGCCGGTGCCAATATCATTACCTTTCATCCTGAAGCCAGCCGCCACATCGACCGCAGCTTGGGTTTGATTAAAGAATACGGCTGCCAGGCAGGCTTAGTATTGAATCCTGCCACGCCGGTCAATATTCTGGAAAACGTTTTGGACAAACTGGATATGGTGTTGCTGATGTCGGTCAACCCGGGCTTCGGCGGACAAAGCTTTATCCCGAATACACTGGTGAAAATCCGCAAAGTGCGCGAGATGTTGGACGAGTATGAACGGCAAAGCGGCCGCCATATCGCATTGGAAGTCGATGGCGGCGTGAAAACAGACAATATTGCTGAAATTGCGGCGGCGGGTGCGGATACGTTTGTCGCCGGTTCGGCGATTTTTGGCAAACCGGATTACAAAGCCGTTATCGATGAAATGCGCCAACAGTTGGCGCAAGTCGGATAACCAAGCCGGGATATTCTTAGTTTCCAAACTTTAAATAATCAATGTTTAATATTAAAGGCCGTCTGAAATAATTTTCAGACGGCCTTTTGTTTTAGCCTAAACCCTTACAGCGGCCATTTCAATGCAGGATTGCTTTCAATGACTGCTTTGAATTGGTTTTGAATACGTTCAATCGCTTCTTGCGTATCCGCTTCAAAACGCAACACCAAAATCGGTGTGGTATTGGAAGCACGCATCAGGCCGAAGCCGTCGGGGAATTCAACGCGCAAGCCGTCGATGGTGATGATTTCGGTCGCACCTTCAAACTTGGCATTGGCAGCCAGCTCTTCAATCACTTTGTGGCCGTTGCTGCCTTCGGGCAGGTCGATGTTGAGTTCCGGAGTGGAAATGCTTTGTGGCAGCTTGTTCAATACTTCGGACGGATTGTCGAAGGCAGACAGGATTTCCAAGAGGCGTGCGCCGGCATACATACCGTCGTCGAAGCCGAACCAGCGTTCTTTAAAGAAGATGTGTCCGCTCATTTCGCCGGCAACCAGTGCGCCGGTTTTTTTCATGGTGGATTTGATGAAGCTGTGGCCGGTTTTCTCCATTACGGGATCACCGCCGTGTTCTTTAATCCAAGGGGCGAGCAGACGGGTGGATTTGACGTCGAAAATCACTTTGGCTTTAGGATTGCGGCTCAACACGTCTTGCGCGAAAAGCATCAGTTGGCGGTCTGGATAGATGATGTTGCCGTCTTTGGTGACCACGCCCAAGCGGTCGGCATCGCCGTCAAATGCCAAGCCGATTTCGGCATCGCTGTTTTTAAGCTCGACGATGAGGTCTTGCAGGTTTTTCGGTTTGGAAGGATCAGGGTGGTGGTTAGGGAAATTGCCGTCTACTTCGCAGAAAAGTTCGGTCACTTCGTTGCCCAAGCCTTTGTAGAGTTTGCCCGCGAATGCACCGCCGACACCATTGCCCGCGTCAATCACGATTTTCATCGGGCGTTTGAGCTTGATGTGGCCGACGATGTTGTTGTGGTATTCGCCGGAGATGTCTTTTTCGATTACGCTGCCTTGTTTATCGGTGGCAACAAAACCGTCTTTTTCAACAATAGCTAAAAGCTCTTGAATGGCTTCGCCTGCGAGCGTGTCGCCGCCGAGCATCATTTTGAAACCGTTGTAATCGGGCGGATTGTGGCTGCCGGTAATCATTACGCCGCTGCCGCCGCATTCGTTGATGGCTGCGAAGTAGAGCATAGGGGTGGCAACCATGCCAACGTTGAGGACATCGATGCCGCTGTCTGTAAAACCGCGTTGAATTTGTGCCATCAGGCCGGGACCGCTCAAACGGCCGTCGCGACCGAGTGCGATACGGGTAATGCCTTTTTCGGAGGCTTTGGTGGCAATGGCTTTGCCAATTAAGTAGGCAGCTTCGTCGGTCAGGGTTTTACCGACGATACCCCGGATGTCGTAGGCTTTGAAAATGTCGCGGGCGATATTTGCCATGTGGATTTCCTTTGAATTTAAGGGAAAATAATAGGCGTTATTCTAACACGGCTAAAAGGCCGTCTGAAGAATTCAGACGGCCTTTTGTCGTTACATCAAAGAACAGTGTTGTTTGGACGAATCAATTGTTGAAAGTGTTGCATTGGTTGATATCGCCGCTTTCCAAGCCGCGTTTGAGCCAAGTCATGCGTTCTTCGGACGAGCCATGGGTAAAGCTGTCGGGAACGACATAGCCCTGAGCCTGTTTCTGCAAGCGGTCGTCGCCGACGGATTCGGCGGCCAGCATCGCTTTTTGAATGTCTTCTGCTTTGAAGATGTTGTTGTTGACGGCGTAGTGTCCCCAAATACCGGCGAAGCAGTCGGCCTGCAATTCGAGTTTAACGGAAAGGGCATTGGCCTCTTTTTTGCCGACTTGTTGTTGCATTTTGTGGACTTTAGGCAGAATGCCGAGCAGGTTTTGAACGTGATGGCCGACTTCATGGGCAATAACGTAGGCAAATGCGGCATCGCTGGCAGATTTGAGTTTGGTGCGCATGTCTTCGTAGAAGCTCAAATCCAAATAAACTTTTTGGTCGCCCGGGCAGTAAAACGGACCCATGGCAGATTGGCCCGTACCGCAGGCGGTGGACGTACCGCCTTCATACAACACCATGGTTGCCGGCGTATAGCGTTGGCCGTGCTGCTGGAAATATTTACTCCATGCTTTTTCCGTATCGGCAAGGACAACGCGGGACAGTTCGTTCAATTCGGCTTCTTGTTGGCTGTCAAGTCGGGAGGCTTGCTGGGTAGGGATGCCCATCGAAGATGAGCCGCCAACCAAACCGCTCAAATCCACGCCGTAATATGCGCCGACCAAAACCACGATAATGCCGAGTATGCCCGGTGTTTTGCCGCCACCACCGCCACGGCTTCCGCGGCGATCTTCGACGTTTTGGCTTTGTTCACGACCTTTCCAATCCATAATGCGTATCCTGTGTAGTTTTCATGCGGCGGATTATACTATGGAATGTCAAATGTGTTTGATCGAATTGTGAATATTGCTTGAGGCCGTCTGAAAATGCGACATCGGGAAAGTGAAAACGGCAGTATCTTTCAGACGGCCTTGGTGTTGGTTAGAATGAATAAACCTACTATTGGGAGATATTAAGATGAAAGTCAGCAGTAAAGCTATTGTCAACGGCGAATTTGAAGACAAATACGGCAAGCGCGGCAGCCAGTTCAGCCCGAGCGGTATGCCTTCTTATTCGATTCCTTTTGAGATCGAAGATGCACCTGAAGGAACAAAATCGTTTGCCGTGGTGTTGGAAGACAAAGATGCCATTTCGGCATCGGGTTTCGTATGGACACATTGGTTGATTTCGGATTTGAAACGTACTTCCGTGGCAGAAAATGAAAGTATTTCTGCAACAGATTTTACGCAGGGTGCGAACACTTGGGCGAGCGCGTTGGGTAAATTTGAAATCGAAGAGGCCTCGTTTTACGGCGGTATGGCACCACCGAACAACCGCCATCGTTATGAACTGATTGTGTACGCGCTGGATACCGTTTTGGATTTGCCGCGCGGTTTCCGCTTTAATGAGCTGCATTTTGCCATGCAGGGTCATGTGTTGGATTCGGCATGCGTGGTTGGTACTTATGATGTGTGATGGTATGCGTCATTATTGAAAAACAGCCTGTCCGGTTTTAATTCGGACAGGCTGTTTTTATGGGAAATCAAGTCAATTAAACCACTTCGGCTTTAGTGATGATAACAGGGTCGCTCGGTACGTCGTCGTGGTAGCCGTGACGTTTAGTAGAAACGCCTTCGATGGCATCGACAACATCAAAACCGTCAACGACTTTACCGAATACGGCATAGCCCCAGTCTTGAACGACGGTTTTGCCGTACAGCTCTTTAGAACGGAAGTTCAGGAAAGCGTTGTCGGCAGTGTTGATGAAGAATTGCGCGCTGGCAGAATGAGGATCGGAAGTACGCGCCATGGCGATGGTGTATTTTTCGTTAGGCAAACCGTTGGACGCTTCGTTTTGAATCGGATCACGGGTTTCTTTTTCGTTCATGTTTTCATCCATGCCGCCGCCTTGAATCATGAAGCCTTTGATGACGCGGTGGAAGATTACGCCGTCGTAGAAGCCGTCTTTAACGTATTGCTCGAAGTTTTTAGCAGTAACGGGGGCTTTGTCGAAATCGAGTTCGATTTTGATGTCGCCTTTGTTGGTGTGCAGGATAATCATGGGTTTCCTTTCGTTAGAATCCGGTTTTGAATCATTCGTTAAATTGTGTCTGAACGAGAAACTTCAAGGCCGTCTGAAAAATATTCTTTCAGACGGCCTTGTTACTTAGTCGATGGTTTACATCAGTACAGCATAAGCCCACAGAGCAACCAATACCACGCAGAGGATATTCAGCAATAAGCCGACATTCATCATTTCGCGTTGCTTAATCAAGCCTGTACCGAACACAATCGCGTTAGGCGGTGTGGCAACCGGCAACATGAAGGCACAAGATGCGCCGACACCGATGACGAATACCAAGACTTGTTCGGGCAGACCCATTTGCGCGGCGATGCTGGCGAAAATAGGCACAAGCAGGGCGGCGGAAGCTGTGTTACTGGTGAACTCAGTCAGGAAGATGATGAAGGTGGCAACCACGAAAATCACCAGCAATGCAGGAGAGTGGGAGAACGTGGAAGCAACTTGCTGACCCAGAGCTTCAGATGCGCCGGAAGATTGCAGCAACGCGCTCAAGCTGATACCGCCACCGAAGAGCATCAATACACCCCAGTCGGTATTGCGGGCAACTTCTTTCCATTGCGCCACGCCGAATACGACGACGGCAACGGCGGCAATCAGGGCGATAACGGTATCGGGGTTGGAAATGCCAAATGCGGCTTTGATTTTGGAGCTGAATACCCAAGCGATGGCGGCTGCCAAGAAAATCAACAGCGCGATAACGCGGTGCAAAGTCCAAGGGATAGATTCGGCTTTAACTTCCACGCGCTCGTTCAAATTAGGTTTGAGGATGACGTACATGGAGAACAGCATCAGCGGCAGAATCAACAGCATCATCGGCAGGCCGAGCTTCATCCAGCCGACGAAGTCCAAGTTCAGCGCTTTGGCGGCAATCATGTTCGGCGGAGAACCTACCACGGTACCCAAACCGCCGATACTGGCACAGTAGGCGATACCGAGCAGGACGAAAACGTAGGTTTTGCGTTCTTTTTCTTGGTCGAGGTGGCTCATCATGCCCATTGCCAAAGGCAACATCATCGCGGCAGTCGCAGTGTTACTGATCCACATAGACAGGAAGGCGGTAACGGCAAACAGCATCAACACGGCAACTTTCATATTGCCACGGGATAGGCGCAACAGGCTGACGGCAATTTTACGGTCGAGACGCTGCATGTGCAGGGCGGTTGCAAGCGCGAAGCCGCCGAAGAAGATGTAAATCGTCGGGTCGGAGAAACCGGCCATCGCTTTTTTGATGTCCATATCCGGGAAACCGAGTACAACGGCAAGGATAGGGATCATCAGTGCGGTAACGGTAATGTGTACGGCTTCGGTAAACCAAAGTGCCGCAACGAAAATCAACAGCGCGATACCTTTGTTGGC